>JAYZAP010000102.1:0-9758 GCA_036339655.1 Pseudomonadota bacterium
AGCCCGGATTTGCCCTGGCGCACCAGTTCACGGACGAATGCCATGGGCGCCCGGTTGAAGGTGGCGCCGCCAAAGGTCACCAGATCACCATCGGCGGCCAGCCCCGCCGCTTCCTCCAGGCTGCACAGTACTTTTTTCATCGCTCGATACTCCAGGGGGGTTCAGGACGCCGGGATGGCTCAATCTATCACCGCCGGCCGCGCCGGTGAACACACCAACTCAGGCAGATGTGCCGCTAACTGGAACCACGCCGGATCGGCACCCGCGCTATTGCTCCGCCAGCCCCGCCGCCCCGCGGCCGTGGATCACATAGAGCGCGGCGCGATTTCCGTTGGACTGCTGATCAACACCGAGCAGCTGACCAAATCGTTTCGCTTCCACGGCCCCTGAATATCGTCCACGGCGACGGCAGCCCGGTGCGGGCCTACGCAATCGTTTAGCGTCGCGGCTCAGCCCTACTCTTCGAGAGCGACCTTGTATTCCTGGATGGTGTTGCCGCCATCGACGGTGATCAACTGGCCGGTCACGTAGCTCGCCTCTTCGCTGGCGAGGAATACGGCCACATGACCGACCTCTTCCGACGTGCCTGGACGGCCCGCCGGGGTGTAGCGGCCAGCGGTCAGGGAGTCTTCTTCGAGGGCGCCGGTATCGATCCAGCCGGGGCCGATGCAATTCACGGTGACGCCATAGGGACCGGCCTCGATGGCCAGGGACCGGGCCATGCCGACCATGCCGGCCTTGGCGGCGCCGTAGACCGTCGCCGTGTCGATGCCTACCACGGGACCCGTTACCGACGATATATGGACGATGCGGCCATAGTTGCGCGCCATCATGCCCGGCAGCACGGCGCGGGTGACGAAGAACGACGTGGTCAGGTTGATTTCCATGCCATAACGCCAGTCGTCGTCGGACATTTCATGAAGTTGCCGGAACGGTGCCTCGACACCGAGTTGGGCCTGACCGGCGTTGTTGACGACAATGTCGATGGGTCCAAGCGCCGCTTCGGTCTCGTCGATCAAGGTCGAGGCCGCGGCCGAATCCGTTAGATCGGCGGTGGTGGCGAATGTGTCCCCCGGCCCACCGTCCAATTCTTCCAGACGTTCGAAAATACGCTCTGTTGTCGATGTGATGGCGACCTTGGCCCCCGCCGCCCTGAGCAACCTCGCGGTGGCGCAGCCGATGGCGCTCGCGGCCCCCGCCCCCGTCACCAATGCAACCCGTCCCTTAACCCCTGTCATGATCGTCTCCCTGTTCGATCAAAATGACTCCCCCACCGATTATATCAGCCGTGGACCAGAGCGCCCCAAAACAGACGTAATTCTGCTGAATTTCGTTAGCTCCTGAAAAGCCACGATTAAAAGCCCTCAAAATAGTTTTGCAATAGAATTGGGGGTGGAACGGACATTCGGCAAAGGGCTAACGTTGGGGACTCCTAGTTTCTAGCCATTAAAACACAACTACGGGTATGATGCCTGCGCCTGACAGAGAGGCGAGCCAGTTATATTTTTTCCATGAACCGCGATGATGCCTGTAGGTAACCGTTGGGATCCGGGTGACGTGACCAAAGTGCCTGCCATTCCTGGCCCGAAAACACCCTCTCCATCCTTGCATCGCGAACTGCTTTGTTTTCCCACCTGATGACCCAGGTGACGTTGGCCGAGCCGATTGGCGAATTGATCGGATCAGTTCCCTCAATCTCTGGATCAATCTGACCCTCATCGATCCAAAAGCCCACTACATCGAGATGTCGACGCAACACATGCGTGGCCTCCTTGGCCCAGTCTTTGTAGGCATCAAAAATATTCCGCCGGTAGTGATAATCGCGAACTTCAAAAATCATCTCCACCTCCTGATCCCATTGAACCGACATTCCCTAGATGACCGCCGGGCGCTCCTCGACTTCCTCCTTGGATATATGAAATGGGGCGGTTGAGCGGCAACCGGATCAATTCACCGGGTCTGAGCCGCTACGGCGAAGGCCATGATGCAGGCCAGTTCGAACATCAGGTTGGCGGCGGCGATAGCGGTCATGCCTGAGGCATTGTCGTAACACGGCGCGACCTCAGAGATATCGGCGCCGATGACGTCGGTGCCCTGGAGCGAGCGAATGATCACCTGCATGTCGCGCGGCGTAATGCCGCCGATTTCCGGAACCGGCGTGCCGGGGCAATGGGCCGGATCGAGCCCGTCGATATCGATCGAAACATAGGTGTTGGCGGTGCCGATGACCCGGTTGATGATCTTGATGGCCTCGGCCCGCCCCATGTCTTCGTAGTCCTCGAAGGTGATGACCGTGAAGCCGGCGTCGATGCCGTATTGGATGTCGTCCTGGCTGAAGCGCGAGCCGCGCAGGCCCAGTTGCACGGTCCGCGCCGGGTCGATCAGCTTCTCTTCGTGAGCCCGGCGCATGAAGGTGGCGTGATTGACCTTGTCGCCGCAGAACTCATCCAGGGTGTCGGCGTGGGCGTCCACATGGAGAATGCCGACCGGCCCATCACTGGCGATGCCGCGCAGGATCGGCGTCGGGATGGTGTGGTCGCCGCCGATGGCGATGGGCCGGATCGCCTCGGCTTTGAGGCGCGCGAAGAAATCTTCAATCTGCTGGATCGAGACATCCTTGTTCATGGGATTGATCGGCGCGTCGCCGAGATCGGCGATGTTGCAAAGCTTGTAGGGCTCGATGCCGCTGGTCTGATGGACCTGGCGGATCAGCCGGCTCGAATGGCGGATGGCGCCCGGGCCCTCACGGGGTCCGCCGCGATAGTTGAGGCCGATATCGAACGGCACGCCGACGAGGCCGATATCGATCTCGGACGAGATATCGACCCGCTTGGTGCGCATGAAAGTGGCCACATCCGCGAACCGCGGCATGACCGATGCGTCGACCGGCTCATAGAAAGGATTGACCATGTCTTTCTCCTTGGGTTTCTACTGCACGGTGACGCGGTAGCCGATGCAGGGGAAATGGACACAGACCCGACCGACCCTGGGATCTTCTCGCAGGATAGCGATGGTCTCCCCGTCTGCATAGCGAACAGTGCCGGAAACCGCCGGATCGCCGCCGTCCTCGTCGGGAACCACGGTTACCGCAACACCGAGCGCCAGGTCCTGGGGATCGCCGGTCGCCACGCCCTCGGGGCCAGCCGGCTCGGCGGCGTCGGCCACGTCGAGAGCCTCGGCGGCGTCCATGTCCGTGGGCGTGCCGTGGCCGATGGCGGCAATCCGCTGTTCCCAGGCCCCGAGTGCCGGAAACCGGCCCAGCAGCCCCGGCCCGCCGTCCCAGTGACCACGTACGAACCACACCAGGTAATAAGCCAGGGCGTCGGCCAGGCCGGGCTGATCGCCGCCCAGGAACAGACGGTCGCCGGCAAGTTGTTGATTGAACCAACCGAACTGGCCGCGCACCTGGGCCGTCATGTGCGGTAGATCGATCCGGTGCAGCTCGGTGTTCCAGTTGGGACCGAAATAAAGCCTGCAGCGATCCGCGGCGTAGGCCTCGGGAAGCCCGCCGGCGCCGGCGCCGAGCACCAAGCGTGTGACAGCGTCCAACAACCGGTCGTCGGTCCAGCGGGCGAGACCCCAGGCCAGACCGTCGTTGCCGTCCGGGAAAAAGCTCGGCGCGGGAAAGCGCCGCTCGAGCTCGCGCAGGATGCACTGGCTGTCGCAATAGATGTCGGCGCCGATCTGCATGACCGGGATGCGGCGGTAGCCACCGGTCAGGGGCATCAGGTCGGGCTTGGGCGGCAACCGGGGAATCTCCACCGAACGCCAGGCCAGCTCCTTGATGCCAAGGCCGACCCGCAATTTCTCAGCCACCGGCGACTGGGGATAGTGGTGAATGATGATCTGGTTCATGGCGGTTCCTGGTGGGCAAGCCAGAGTGGTAGTAACTGTCGCTATTCGAGGGTCTCAATTCGATGGGCCGAAATCCAGTCCTCATCGAGCGTGAACCCGAGACCCGGCGTGTCGGGCACGGATACCATGCCGCTGTCGTCCGGTTCGACATAAGCAGTCAGCCCGAACCGGTCTTTCTCCGGAGCATCGTAGTATTCGTGGTAGTCGCTGTTGGCGACCGAGAGCAGGACGTGGAGGTTGGCGGCGTTGAGCAGCGGGTTGCCCGCCGTGCCGATCTCACATTTGAGCCCGAAGCCCTCGGCCATGGCGCATAGTTTACGTAGCCCGGTAATGCCCAGATGCAACGCGGTTCCCCGAGGCAGCCGGACGATATTGCGGCGAATGTACTGCGCACTGTTGAAAAACTGGTCTGGTGCCTGATCGCACATTGAGAGCGGCGTGTTCAGGCGTTGGCTTAACGCGGTAATGGCATCGACGTCATGGTAGGGAACCGGATCCTCGAACCAGTGAAAGTCGAGGTCGTCGAGGGCCAGGCCGATCTTGAGGGCCTTCTGGAAATTATAGCCGCAGTCCGGATCGAGCATCAGGTGGACATCGTCGCCGACGGTTTCGCGGACTGCTTTGACGATGGGGATGACAGTGCCGGCAGGGAGGAGACCGGGATGGATCTTATAGGCCGGAAATCCCCTGGCCATGGCGTCCTCGGCTTCGCCGACAAACTCCTCTACCGTCTCGTAGCGCGCCCCCGGATACGACGCGTAGGCCGGCGCGCGGGTGCGCTGCGCCCCCAACAGACGAAATATGGGCTGGCCCGCCGCCTTGCCGGCGATGTCCCACAGGGCGATGTCGACCGGCGCCCAGGACTTGGTGGTCACCCTGTAGCGGCTGTCGAGAAACTTGTGGCGGGTCCACAGCCATTCGCGATGATCCGCATGGCGGCCCATCAGGCCGGGCTTGATGTTTTCGAGGATGGGCCCGAACTCGGCCTCGGCCCGACCCCAGAATTCGCCGATGAAGCAGTTACCCTCGATGCCGTCCTCGGTGATGATCCGGAGCACGCCCTGCTCAATATGGTCACGGAACGGCGGAAGCCCGCTGACCGGGTCCGCCGGCAAGGACCGGCGCACCACGTCAATCGACAGCGATACAATTTTTCCGCTCATGGGGTTTATCCAGCCGCCGCGCCAATGTGGACAGAACCCGAGTTCAGCCACCGGTCCAGGGGGTTTGCGTCGCGCCATTTCTCCGCATAGCCCCCCAGCGTGTCGAAGGCGACGCCGTCGCAGGATTTGAAATAGCCGATCAGGCGTTCGAGCATGGCCAGGCGGTGGCCGCGACCGATGACCTGGGGGTGCATGGTCAGGTTGTAGATGGCGCCAGGCACGTTGCCATGGGCGAAATCGAAGTCGCCGCGCCAGATTTCCTCGACTGTCGATGGTGACGCCAGGCCCGAACCGTCGATGTCGTATTCGAACAACGGGAAGTCGTCGAGGCCCCAGGATACCGGCAGTTCGACCACGTCGATGTTGGTTCCGAATACATAAGCGCCGTCGAGCGGCGCCCGATCGCCCTCGCGCATGTAATAGGCCGTGAAATCATCGCCCATGAGGCTCGAATCGTAGAGGAAGCCAAAATCCTTGAGAATTGTCGTGGTGTTGTTGCTGAAGTCCCAGGACGGCGATCGATAGCCGCGCGGGCGCACCCCGGCGGCCTTTTCCAGGGCCTCGAAGCCCTTCTCCAGGTCGGCCCGCTCGCCGGCCTCGTCGAAGTCTGCCGGATTCTCGTGAATCCAGCCGTGGTGGACGATTTCGTGGCCGCCGTCGCGAACCTGCTTGACCAGATCCGGATAGGCGGTGGCGGTGTGGCCGGGAATGCAGAACGAGGCGACCACCCCGAGACGGTCGAGCATGGCGAGGATGCGGGGCACCGCCACGGCGCCGAACTCGCCGCGCGATATGGCGCTGGGGTTGCGCTCCTTGTACGACCCCAGCCACACCGACATGGCGTCGAAATCGAAGGTCATGCAACAGGTCGTGGTCGGCAGGGTCATGGTATTTCCTCCGGGTAAGATCAGGCGGGTACCTGCTCGCCGAGCCAGTCGATGGCGGCCTGAACGCCGCCCTTGCCGTGGGGAATGCCGAGGGCATTCAGGCCGATTTCGATGGCGCCGAGGGTGCCGAGAATCATCGGCGCGTTGACGTGGCCCATATGGGCGATGCGCAGGGCCTTGCCGGTCATGGGGCCGATGCCGCTGCCGACGATGACGCCGCATTTCTCGTCGCAGAACTGGACCAGGGGCCGGGGCTCGAGACCGTCGTTCAGCAGGATGGTGGTCACCGAATCGCCGCGTTGGGACGGCTCGATGATGTTGAGTTCCATGGCCCCGCCTTCGCTCCACACCAGGGCGCAGCGGCGCACCGCCTCGGCCAGCAGTGAATGGCGTCGGAAGACGTTGTCGAGCCCTTCCTCGAGGATCATGTCGACGGCCTTGCGCAGGCCGAACAGCAGGTGCTCCGGCGGGGTGCCGCAGTATTTGTGGTAATGCTCCTCGCCCTCGCGGCTGGTCCAGTCCCAGTAGCGGGTGCGCAGGTCGGCGGTCTGGTGGGCCGCCACGGCACGCTTGCCGGCGGCCACGAAGCTCAGCCCCGGCGGCGTCATCAGCCCCTTTTGCGAGCCCGACACCGCCACGTCGACGCCCCAGGCGTCCATTTCAAACGGCATTGTGCCGAGCGACGCGATGGTGTCGACCATGAGCAGGGCGTCGTGGCCGGCGGCGTCAATGGCGCGGCGCACGGCGGCGATGTCGTTGACCACGCTCGACGCGGTGTCGACCTGGACCACCAACACCGCCTTAATGGCCCCCGTGGTATCGCCGCGCAAATGTTCCTCAACCTCGGCCGGGTCGACAGCGCGGCGCAAGTCGCCGGGGATTCGCCGGCATTCCATGCCAAACATAGACGCGGTCTCGCCCCAGCTATTGGCGAACACGCCGCTTTCCAGCAGCAGCACCGTGTCGCCCCGGCTGAGCACGTTGCTCAGCGCCGCTTCCCAGGCGCCGTGGCCGTTGGCCGCGTATATATAGGTCCGTCCCTCGGTATTGAAGATAGTGCGAAAGTCGTCGAGCAGGCTGGCGGTAATCTCGACGAACGGGCCGATATAGATGTCGGTGGCCCGCTGATGCATGGCGTTTAGCACTTCGTCGGGAATAGTGGTAGGGCCTGGAATGCTGAGAAATTCGCGACCGTGTCGAACGGTCATCGGGTTCTGTATCCTGTCAAAGAGGGGCGATTGTCTGAAGCCCGGATATTTTCCCAACCGCGTCCACTTGTCCAGTCGTGGATTCGTCGTCGCCGGTAGACGCGGCGACTGGAATCCCGTACTCCCCGTGGCGTGGATTGACGGTCGCGGGAACAACACCATGGAAGAGTTCGATTTCATCGTCGTCGGCGCCGGCTCGGCCGGCTGTGTGCTGGCCGACCGCCTGAGCGCTGACGGCCGAAACACCGTGCTGGTCATCGAAGCCGGCGGCAGCGACCGCAGCATCTTCATCCAGATGCCGACAGCGTTGTCGATTCCCATGAACAAGGAACAGTTCAACTGGTTCTTCCATTCCGAGCCCGAGCCCCACATGAACGGCCGAAGCCTCCACTGCCCGCGCGGCAAGGTGCTGGGCGGTTCGTCATCGATCAACGGCATGGCCTATGTGCGCGGCCACGCCCGCGACTACAACCAGTGGGAGGAACTCGGCGCCACCGGCTGGGGCTATCGCCACTGCCTGCCCTATTTCCAGCGCGCCGAAACCTGGAAGGACGGGGCCGACGATTACCGCGGCGGCGACGGCCCGCTGACCACCGGGGCCGGCAACGACATGGCGCTGAATCCGCTGTACCGGGCCTTCGTCGAGGCCGGCGCCCAAGCCGGCTACGGCGTCACCGAAGACCCCAACGGTTTTCGCCAGGAAGGCTTCGGGGCCATGCACATGACGGTCAAGAACGGCGCCCGCGCCTCGACCGCCGAGGCCTATCTCAAACCCGCCCTGGGGCGCCCCAACCTGACCCTGGCGGGCCAGGCACTGACCCGGCGGGTGGTCATGGACGGCCGCCGGGCGGTTGGCGTCGAGTACGAGCGCGGCGGCCGGGTCATGGAAGCCCGGGCGCGGCGCGAGGTGGTGCTGTCGGCGGGCTGCATCGGCTCGCCGATGATTCTCCAGTTGTCGGGTATTGGCCCGGCCCAGGTGCTGAACGACGCCGGCGTCGAGGTGGTCCACGACCTGCCCGGCGTCGGCGAGAACCTGCAGGACCACCTGGAAGTCTACTTCCAGTTCCGCTGCACCCAGCCGATCACCCTCAACAGCAAGATCGGGCTGCTCAGCAAGGCGCTCATTGGGGCGCGCTGGATATTGTTCAAGGACGGCCTCGGCGCCACCAATCACTTCGAAGCCGGCGCCTTCATCCGCTCCAAGGCCGGGCTCGAATGGCCCGACATCCAGTACCACTTCCTGCCCGCCGCCATGAGCTACGACGGCAATTCGGCGGTCGACGGCCATGGCTTCCAGGTCCATGTGGGTCCCAACAAGCCCAAGAGCCGGGGCCATCTGCGCATCCGCTCGGGTGACCCCCGGCACAAGCCCGCCATCCTGTTCAACTACCTGGCCCACGAAGCCGACCGGGAGTGCTGGCTGGCCTGCGTTCGGCTGACCCGCGAGATTATCGCCCAGCAGGCCATGGACCCGTTTCGCGGCCCGGAGATTGCGCCCGGCGCGGACGTCACCTCGGACGACGAGGTTCTGAATTGGGTGCGCGACACCGGCGAAAGCGCCTATCACCCGTCCTGCACCTGCAAGATGGGCGGCGGCGGCGACCCCCTGGCGGTGCTCGACCCTGAGTGCCGGGTGCGCGGTGTCGAGAACCTGCGGGTGGTCGACTCCTCGATCTTCCCGACCATCACCAACGGCAACCTCAACGCCCCGACAATCATGGTTGGCGAAAAGGCCGCCGATATGCTATTGGGGCGCGACCCGTTGCCCGCCTCGAACGCGCCGGTGTGGATTCACCCGGATTGGCAGACCATGCAGCGTTAAGCGCGGCCCCGGAACTCCGGACTGATTTTTTATACGTGGCGCGAGGATTTGCCCGCGCCCGAGGGACTTACTCGTGAATATTCGCAATATCGCCATCATCGCCCATGTCGACCACGGCAAGACCACCCTGGTCGACGCCCTGCTGCGCCAGAGCGGCCTGTTCCACGTCAATCAGGAGGTCGCCGAGCGGGTCATGGACAGCAACGAGTTGGAGCGCGAGCGCGGCATCACCATCCTGGCCAAATGCGCCTCGGTGGAATGGGGCGAGACCCGCATCAACATCGTCGACACCCCGGGTCACGCCGACTTCGGCGGCGAGGTCGAGCGCATCCTCGGCATGGTCGACGGCGTGCTGCTGCTGGTCGATGCTTCCGAGGGCCCCATGCCGCAGACCAAGTTCGTCACCGCCAAGGCCTTGGCCCTCGGCCTCAAGCCCATCGTCGTGGTCAACAAGATGGATAAGCCCGACGCCCGCCCCGACGAGGTTCATAGCGAGGTCTTCGACCTGTTCGCGGCGCTCGACGCCAACGACGAGCAGCTCGACTTCCCGATGCTCTTCGCCTCAGCCAAGCAGGGCTGGTCGAGCGAAGACTCGGCGGCCCGCGACGGCGACATGACGGCCCTGTTCGACACCGTGGTGGCCCGCGTCCCGGCCCCCGGCGTAGCCGACGGCGGCCCTTTCCGCATGCTGGTAACCACGCTGGAGCATGACCCCTTCATCGGCCGGGTGCTGACCGGGCGCATTCTCTCGGGCTCGGTATCACCGGGCATGACCCTGAAGGCCCTCGACCGTCACGGCGAGCCCGTCGAGCAGACCCGAATT
>JAYZAP010000103.1:0-5406 GCA_036339655.1 Pseudomonadota bacterium
GACGACAGCCTCGACGGCGTAATGATCAACCAAGTTCTACACCACTTACCCGATGATGCCGACACCGGCTATCCCCTGCATCGCCAGGTATTCGCCGAGTTCGCCCGCGTCCTCGGACCCAGCGGCGTACTTGTCATCAACGCCTGCAGTCAGGACCAGATCAACGACGCCTACTGGTATTACCATCTGGCGCCCCGCGCCCGGGCCGCCATGGCCGCTGGCTTCGCGCCGCTCGAGACCTTCGAGGCGCTTCTCACGGATGTCGGTCTGATGC
This sequence comes from Pseudomonadota bacterium, assembly GCA_036339655.1. Classification (GTDB taxonomy): domain Bacteria; phylum Pseudomonadota; class Alphaproteobacteria; order JAAXGF01; family JAAXGF01; genus JAYZAP01. The sequence goes on from JAYZAP010000103.1 coordinate 275, forward strand.
CGCGCGGCCGCTTCGTGCCGGTCGACGCCATTTGCCAGGGCGACGCCTATTTCCACAGTCGGGGCCCCTTGGAAAAACCGTGGCGCGACGGTGATTCGTTTTGGGCACGGGCCGACGACGGCGAGCTTGCCGCGGCGCTAGCCAAGGTCCGTGACATGGATGCCGCCGGGACTCTAGACGCCTTCGTCGCCGAGCACGACGGACCTCGCCGCCACCTGGGCCAAATTACCTTCGTCGCCGCCAGCCTGGATTGACGCGGCGGGTTTGGCGGTTGCATGGAAGCCTACATTGGGCTGTTCGCCAGCGCGTTTCTCGCCGCCACCATTCTGCCGTTCTCGTCCGAGGTCGTGCTCGCCGCCCTGGTCGCCGCCGGCGGCAGCGACGGTGTCGGGCTGTGGTTGGTGGCGAGCCTGGGCAACACTCTGGGGGCGGCGGTCAACTGGCTGCTCGGGCGCTACTGCCTGCAATGGCGGGAGCGGCGCTGGTTTCCCGTTGACGGCCCGGCGCTGGAACGCGCCAGCCACTGGTTCCGGCGTTGGGGCGTATGGTCCCTGCTGTTCGCCTGGGTGCCCATCGTCGGTGACCCCCTGACCTTCGCCGCCGGTCTGTTGCGGGTCAATTTCTGGCTTTTCCTGTTCCTCGCGGGTGCTGGCAAGGCGGCCCGCTACGCTGCCGTCCTCCTCGCCGCCCAGGGGTTGTTCGGATAAAGTTTGCTCTGTCTCTTGAATAGTTCAAACGATTGACCTATTCAGTCGGGATGGCACAAACCATCTCCCAGACCGGCCGGGACGAGGCGCGGCCGCGCAGCCGTTCCGACGGCGAGGCGAGCCGGGCGCGGTTGCTCGACGCCGCCGGCAAGCTGTTCGCCGAACGGGGCTATGCCTCGGTGTCAACCCGTGCCCTGGCCAAGGCGGGCGAGGCCAATCTGTCGGCCATCGGCTATCACTTCGGCGGCAAGGAGGGGCTGTACCGCGAGGTCCTGCGCCAGCTCGTCGCCGATACCGAGCCGCTTATCATTCCCGCCATCAGGGGCCTTCATGACGGCGTGGAGGCGGCGGCCGGCGACCGCGCCAAGCTGGCGCGGGTGATGACCGAATTCCTTCACGGTTTGCTAGGCTCGGTGCTGGGTAATGAGCGCATGCGCTGGCAGATGCAGCTCATGCTGCGCGAGTTCCACAGCCCGTCCAAGCTGTTTCCCATGTTGTTGGAGGAACGCATCCATCCCCTGCACAACGCGGTTTCCCGGCTGGTCGGCGCGGCTACCTGTCAGCCGGCCGAAGCGCCGGAAACCCGTCTGTTGACGGCGGCGCTGATCGGTCAGTGCATGGCCCTGGGGGCGGCGCGGCGGGTGGTCTGTGCCCGTCTCGGCTGGGATGAATACACTCCCGAGCGGGTCGATTTCCTCGCCCGCACCATCACCCCGGCGGCGCTCGCCATGTTCGGCCTGCCGCCGGTCGCGGCGGATGGCCCGGGAGACGGATCATGATGGGGCGGCTGTTCAAATTCGCCTTGCCGCCGGCCATTCTCATGGTTGCGATGGCGGGTGCCATCGTGCTGTGGAACACCCGTCCCGAGGTCGAGGCCAAGTCACCGGAAGTCGAGGCCCGGGCCGTGGCGGCGGTGGCGGTCGAGCATCTCGACCAGCGCCCGACCCTGCGGCTCTACGGCGCGGTAATTGCCGGGCGCGAGGTTGAACTGCGCCCCCTGGCGGCCGGGCGGATCGTCGCGGTCGGCGACAATTTCGCCGATGGCGGCGTGGTCCGGGCCGGCGACACGCTGATCGTCATCGACCCCTTCGACTACGAGGCCGATGTGGCCGAACTGGCGGCCCAGGTTGCCGAGGCCCAGGCCAAGCTCGACGAAATCAGTACCGATCATGGTGCCGCCGGCCAGCTTCTGATCCGCGACCATGAGCAGTTCGAGCTTGCCCGCCGCGAGGTCGCGCGCCAGGAAAAGCTGGCCGACTCGCCGGCGGCTTCCCCCAAGGCCCTCGACGACGCCCATCTCGCCCTCAGCATTCGCGCGCAGCAGGTTATCCAGCGGCAACAGACCATCGACCGCCTCGCCGCCCAGACGGCCCAGCAGCGCGCCGTCATTGAGCGCCGGGTGGTGGCGCTCGACCGCGCCAAACGCAAGCTTGAGGAAACCCGGCTGGTGGCGCCGTTCGACGGCTATCTGGTGGATACCGACGTGGCCATCGGCAAGCGGGTCGACATGGGCGACCGGGTGGCGCGTTTGATCGATGCCGGCCGTCTCGAGGTTAAGTTCCATGTTTCCGGCGCCCAGTTCACCCGCCTCTTGGCCGGCGACGGCTACCGTGGCATGCCGGCCGAGGTCGTGTGGCGGATCGGTGACCAGACATTCCGCTTCGTCGCGGTGATCGACCGGGTCGAGGGCGAGATCGACGCCCAGAGCGGCGGCGTCGACCTCTACGCCCGTATAGAGGGCGCCGGCGCCGGCGATGTGCTGCGCCCCGGCGCCTTTGTCGACGTGACGCTCGCCGACCGGCTATACAAAAACGTGGTGCGCCTGCCGGAAAGCGCGCTTCATGATGGCGCCACGGTCTATGTCGCCATCAGCGGCGTGCTTGAGGCTCGCCAGGTTGAGGTGGTTGCCCGCGGCAACGACAATGTACTGGTACGTGGCGCTCTGGCCAGTGGCGAACTGGTGGTGACCACGCGGTTGCCGGAAATCGGCCCGGGCCTGCAGGTCGATATCAAGTGACTCCGCGAGGCGGCCTGATCGACGTGTTAGCCCGCCATCCGACGGCGGCGAACCTGCTGATGATCCTGATGATCACCCTGGGCCTGTTCGCCTACAACCGGCTCAATACCCAGTTTTTCCCCAACTTCGGCATCGACGTCATCAGCGTCACCATCGAATGGCCGGGCGCCAGTGCCGAGGATGTCGACGCCAACGTAACCCAGGCCATCGAACCGGAGGTGCGGTTTCTCGATAGCGTCAAACAGGTTCGCTCGAGTTCCCTCGAAGGCCGGGCCAGCCTGTTCGTCGAGTTTGAGCCTGGTAGCGACATGCAGGTCGCCCTCTCTGACGTGGAAATCGCGGTCGGCCAGATCACGACCTTGCCCGAGGACAGCGAGCGTCCAGTGATCAAGCGCATCGTGCGCTACGACAACATCACCCGGCTGTTGATCTCCGGGCCCTATGGCGAGGCCGCCCTCAAGGCCCAGGCCAAGGCCATTCGCGAGGACCTGCTGGCCGCCGGTATCGACAAGGTCGATCTGACCGGCGTTCGTGACGAGGAGATTTGGATCGAGATCGAACCACGAACCTTGCGCCGGCTCGACCTTACCCTGGGCGACATTGCGGCGCGAATTGCCGAGACCTCCCAGGACATGCCGTCCGGCGACACTAGCGGTGGCGCCGAACGGCAGATTCGCAGCCTCGGTCTGATGACTTCGGCGAAGGCCCTGGGCGACGTCGAGGTCAGGGCCCTGGCCAACGGCGAGAAAATCTTCCTGCGCGATATTGCCACCTTGAGCGAGCAATTCAAGGACGGTGGTGTCACCGTGCGCCAAGGCGGCCAGCGGGCCATTGAAATCCACGTCCAGCGCGCGCTCAACGCAGACGCCCTGACCCTGGCCGATACGGTCGACGACTATCTCGTCGGTCTGCGCGAACGGATGCCCGACAACCTCAGCGTTGTGCAGTACGACGTCGCCGCCGACCTCATTCGCAGCCGCCTCGAACTGCTTTTGTACAACGGCGCCGGTGGTCTGGTGCTGGTTGTCGCCATCCTGTTCGTGTTCCTCAACATGCGGGTTGCCTTCTGGGTCGCGATGGGCATTCCGGTATCCTTGCTGGCGACCATGGTCGCCATGCTGGCCTCGGGCCAGTCGATCAACATGGTCAGTTTGTTCGGCCTGATCATGGCGCTGGGCATCATCGTCGACGACGCCATCGTGGTCGGCGAGCACGCCGAGGCCCGATACCGTGCCGGCATGTCGCCGCTCGACGCCGCCGAGGCCGGCGCCAAGCGCATGGCGGCGCCGGTATTTTGCGCTTCGCTGACCACCATTGCCGCCTTCGTGCCCTTGCTGGTGATCTCGGACATTATCGGCGAGATCATCGCCGCCATCCCCTTCGTGGTTATCGCTGTCATTGTCGCCAGCCTGATCGAGAGCTTTCTTATCCTACCCGGACATCTGCGCGGCGCCCTCAGTCATGTCGGCGGCCCGCCGAGCCGTGCCCGGCAATGGTTCAACGACGGCTTCGAGGGGTTCCGCGACGGCTTGTTTCGCCGGGTCGTCGCGGCTTGCCTGCGCTGGCGTTACGTCACCGTGGCCACGGCCTTGGCCGCCTTCATCCTCTGTATCGGCCTGGTGGTGGGCGGCCGCATCGGCTTCGTCTTTTTCCCATCGCCCGAAGTCGATTGGGTCTATGCCAACGTGGAGATGGTGGCGGGCACGCCGCGCCACGATACCGAAGCCATGATCGACGAACTGGAGCGCGCCCTGGCGGCCACCGAGGCGCAATTGACCGATGGCCGGGGCGGCTTGGTCAACCTCAGCGTCGGCAAGGTCGGCACCTCGGTGGGCCGAAGCGCCGTTGGCATTCCCGGCGACCAAATGGGCGGCCTCATCGTCGAGCTGGTGCCGACCGACAAACGAGAGGTGCCGAGCCCCGAGTTCATCGCCGCGTGGCGCGCCCAGGTCGCCGACCTGCCGGGCCTCAAGACATTGACCATCATCGCCGCCCGAGGCGGACCGCCGGGCCGCGAGATCGATATCCGGTTGTCGGGCCATAACGCCGCCGGACTCAAGGCGGCGGCCGACGAGGTCATAGCGTTGCTGACGCGATACCCGGGTGTCAGTGATACCGAGGGCGACCTGTCCTACGGCAAGCAGGAAACCATTCTCGAGGTCAACACCCGAGGCCGGGCCATGGGTTTCACAACCCAGAATGTCGGCCGCCAGGTGCGCGACGCCTTCGAGGGCGCCATCGCCAAGCGCTTCCCGCGCGGCGACGAGGAGGTTCTGGTGCGGGTTCAGTATCCCCGTGGGTCGATCGGCGTGACTGCCCTCGACAGCCTCTATCTGCGCGGCCCGACCGGCGCCGAGGCGCCGCTGAGCGATGTGGTCGATCGCCGCGACTCACAAGGCTTCGCCCGC
>JAYZAP010000104.1:0-4200 GCA_036339655.1 Pseudomonadota bacterium
GTTGTGGTCTTCGTCGGTGGCGGCATCTGGCTTGCCACCGACGAGCCGACCGGGTTGCCCCCGTCCTTAGCCGACCCCGTGGTGGTCGACCTTGTGCTTGAGCCGGACCCGGAGCCGGTTATCGAACCGTTCGTCGAACCGGTGCCTCGGCCGCCAACGATGGCCACGCCAATTGATGTTGCTGTTGCCGCCCACGTCGAGCCCCCAGCTTGGCAGCAACATGCGGTAGCGCCACCAACTGCCGCACCCGGCACGCCGATGATTGCCCTGCTCATCGACGACATGGGAGAAGCGCGGATGTGGTCTGACCACATCGTCGCGTTGCCGGGTCCACTGACCCTGGCCTATTTTCCCCATGTGCCGGACCTTGTCGAGCAGGTCGACGCGGCGCGGCGCGGTGGCCACGAAATCATGCTGCATCTCCCCATGGAGCCCAAAGACCGGGCGGAGAACCCCGGACCCGATCCGTTGCTCACCGGCCTCGACGCCGAGGCGTTGCGCCGCCGCACCATGGCCATGCTGGACAGCGTCGACGGCTATGTCGGGGTCAACAATCACATGGGCAGCCGCTTTACCACCGATGAAGCCGCCATGGCTCTGGTGCTCGCCGAGGTCCAGGATCGGGGCCTGCTGTTCGTCGACTCTCGTACGACGCCCGACTCCGTGGGCGAGCGGCTCGCCCGGGCGCTCGGCGTGCCAACCCTGCGCCGCGACATTTTTCTCGACAACCATGCCGACGGTCCGCTTATCGAGGCGCAGCTCGCCGCCCTTGAGCGTCACGCCAGGGACCATGGCTACGCCATCGCAATCGCCCATCCCCGCCCCGACACCATCGCGGCTCTCGCCGGCTGGCTGCCGGGTCTTTTCGAGCGCGGCTTCTTCCTGGCCCCGATCAGCACCATCGTCGCGCGCCACCAGAGTACCGATTTGCTGCCGGCGAATGAGCCGACCGGCGCCAATCTCTTCAACGGAGGCGTGATATTATGAGTGAAACCTTTGTGGTCGATGGAATGACCTGCGACGGCTGCGTTCGCGCCGTCACCAAAGCTATCGAGCGTGCCATTCCCAGTTCTACAGTCTCGGTCGAGCTTGCCGCCGGTAAGGTTACCGTCCGTGGCGCCGATGACGACAGCGTTGTCGCCGAGGCGGTCGAGAATGCTGGCTTTAGCTTCGGCGGCAAGGCGAAATGATCAAATACCAGGGGGAGGAAGCTATGAGTTCAAGTCAATCGACACGACCGGCCAAAATTGGACTTCTGTTGCCGGGGATGGAAAAGAATAACGGCATGAGCAGTTGGGCCGATATCCGAGCCATGGCGGTGCAGGCCGAAGACATGGGCTTTGATTCTGTGTGGGTGGTCGACCATTTCCTCTACAAGCTGGAAAACGACGAGCCGCCGAAAGGCGCCTGGGAGTGCTGGTCGCTGGTGTCGGCCCTGGCCGCCTGCACCACGAAGGTCGAGATCGGCACCCTGGTGCTCGGCATGGGGTTCAGGAACCCGGCGCTGCTGGCCAAGATGGCCGATACAGTCGATGAAATCAGCGGTGGGCGTTTGATTCTCGGCATCGGCGCCGGTTATCACAAAAACGAGTACGACGCCTTCGGCTATCCCTTCGACTACAAGTTCAGCCGTTTCGAGGAAGGTATCCAGATCCTTCACAGCCTGCTGAAGACCGGCAAGATCGACTTCGAGGGCCGCTTTCACAGCGCCAGGGAATGCGAACTCAAGCCGCGCGGTCCGTCGCCTGAAGGACCGCCAATCATGGTCGGCGGCCGGGGGCCGAAGATGCTTCGCGTGGTCGGCCGCTACGCCGACATCTGGAATGGCTTCTGGGACGATGTAGCCAATAGTCCCCAGGGGTTCGCTGCGGTCAGCGCCCGTATCGACGAGGCCTGCGGCGAGGTCGGTCGCAACCTAGCGACACTGGGCCGCTCGGCCACGGTGCTGGTCGCCGACCCCAGCGCCGAACCGTGGTGGGAAGACATGCCGTTCGACAACGATGCCGACCTGGGGGCGCTCAAGCCGTTATTCGGCGCGCCCGAGGAAATTGCCGAGTCACTCCACGGGTTCGTCGCCGAAGGGGTCTCCAGTTTGCAGATTCACCTGGATCCCATGACGCCAAAGGCGGTCGAGCGGCTAGCGCCTGTGCTTGAGGCTTTTGACGCCGGGTAACTGTTAAGGCAGAGGCGGGAGAGCGCCGATTGGTGCTTCGCTGGTGGCGGTGGAGCCATCGCTATCTACCGCGCCCGCCGCTACGGCGGTTTCGTCCGAACCGGTACCACCGCCGCCGCTTCCGGCCGTGGCCGCCGGTGAGTCGCTGCCCACTGGGGTCCCCACCGTCGCGCAATGGGGCGCATAACTGAGTGTGGTTTCCTCTTGCGGGCGATTGATGGTGACCTGCCGGTCGTCGATGAAGTCACCACCAGGGCCGATTCGAGGATGATGCCACCGTGGTCGTCGAGCGCGCAAATATTGGTCTCGCCGGGTTCGATGCCGAAGATGAAATTCAGCCGCGGTGATTCCACCGATACGTCGGCGATGGCCGGGATGGCGGGGAGCTTGATTGTCATGCTCCCTTCGAGAATCAAGACTCCGATTCATCGTAATCGAAGCTTTGCCGGCCGTTTATCGCAAGACCTATCGATTCAGCGCTTTTCCTCTGATATGGATTATTGGCGCAACGTCGCGTTTCAGCCCGGAGGCAGACCCATGAGTGATACGCCCAGTTCGACGGAACCGGCTAATCCGCACGCCCTGGCGGGGCACAGGGAGGGGAATTTCGTCACCACCGGCGACCGTCACCGCTTTGCCGGAATTCCCACGTTCCTGCGCGCGCCCCTGGCCCGGGACGGCGACCAACCGACCATCGGCATTTTCGGCGTGCCCTATGACGGCGGCATCATTCGCACGCCGGGCACCCGGTTCGGGCCGCGCGGCATCCGCAACTGCTGCTGGCGCGTCGAGCCCCATGACCGGGAGCTTGGCGTCAACCCGTTCGAGGTTCATGACATCGTCGACTTCGGCGACCTTATTCTGTCGCCGTTTTCACTGGACGACGCCATGACCGCCATCGACCGGGGCGCCACGAAACTCCTGGATCGAGACATCCTGCCGATCGCCATCGGCGGCGACCACTTCATCACCCATCCCCTGCTGCGGGCTATACACCGCAAACACGGCAAGGTCGCGGTGATTCATTTCGATGCCCATACGGATACGGCGACCGAAGCCTATGGCCAGAAGCTCAATCACGGAACCATGTTTCGCCGCGCCGTCGAGGAAGAGATTGTCGACCCGGAAAAATTCATTCAGGTCGGCATTCGAAAGTTGTTTAGTGACGACGAACTCGATTTCCATGAGGAACACGGTATCGAGGTTATTACTGCCGAGCGCCTGCGCGACATTGGCGCCGCCGGACTCAAGAAGAGTTTTGCGCGTTTCGCGGGCGAAAAGGTCTACGTCACCTTCGATATCGATTTCGTCGACGCGGCTCATGCCCCCGCCGTCGGTAGCCCTGAATTGGGCGGGCCGTCGAGCAGCGAAACCCTGGCCGCCGTACGGGTGCTCCAGGGACTGGATATCATCGGGTTTGATTTGGTCGAGGTGGCGCCGTCCTATGACGTGCGCGATTTGACTTGCTATCTCGCCAATCTTGTTTTGATGGCCTTCGTCTCAATGGCGCCCCAGAGGTCGTAACGTCGCGCTAACCTTCGTTGCCGGTGGCGAAGCGGACCGCTTCCTGGGCCGCGCGGATGAGGGCCCGGGCCTTGTTGCAGCTTTCCTGGTACTCGGTTTCCGGGTCGCTGTCGGCGACCACGCCGCCGCCGGCCTGGACGTACATGACGCCGTCCTTGACCACCGCCGTACGGAGCGCAATGCAGGTGTCCATGGAGCCGTTGGCCGACAGGTAGCCCACGGCGCCGGCATAGATGCCCCTACGGTTCTGTTCGAGCTCGTCGATGATTTCCATGGCCCGCACCTTGGGCGCCCCCGACACGGTGCCGGCGGGAAAACCGCCAATCAGGGCATCGACCGCGTCATATTTTGGGTCGATTTTGCCCTCTACGTTGGAGACGATGTGCATGACGTGGCTGTAGCGCTCGACGATATTGCGCTCGGTCACCTTGACCGTGCCGATTTTAGCCACCCGTCCCACATCGTTGCGCCCTAGGTCGAGCAGCATAAGATGTTCGGCCAGT
>JAYZAP010000105.1:0-11440 GCA_036339655.1 Pseudomonadota bacterium
GCTGGCATGGCGCGGCGAGGGGCGCTAGAGCTGCCGATGCTCTACATGGTCATCGAGTATTTCAAGGGCGCCGCGGCGGTATACCGCCCCTTCGAGGAACGCGGCCGCATGCTGCCCGAGGGCCTGACCTTCCACGAAAGCTGGGTCGAGGCGGGCCACGACCGTTGCTTCCAAACCATGAGCTGCGAAGACCCGGCCCCGCTCGAAACCTGGGCCGACAACTAGCGCGACCTGGTCGACTTCGAATTCATCCGCGTCACCACATCCCAGGCCGCCCGCAACCACTTTAAATAGGGTCAGACCCTATTTAAAATACAACAATATCAATCATATAAAATGGGCCTGACCCTAATTTGATGGACTTTAATAGTCCGGCGAAAGCGCCATGGCTTCGCGGCGGTAGGGGAATTCGTCGCCGGGGGGGTGGCCCAGTTCGCGGGCGAAGCGGTGGCCGCTCCAGACGGCGGCGGCGATAGTGCCGGGCGCCAGGCAGTCGCCGATGCGGACGATGCGGCGGACCCCGTGGTCGGCCCACTCGTTTTGGCGCGCGACCAGGGTGTGGTAGAGGCCATCGACCGGCTCCATGGTTGTCACCATGACCACCGATGCGGCTTCCAGTTTGCGGGTCTTGCCGGTGTAGACGCAGGCCACCGTGGCGCCGCCGCTATCCAGCTCGACCAGGTTGTGGAGGGCGACGATGCCGACGCCAGCCTTGAGCAGTTGTTTCTGGATGCGGCTCTGCTCTAGGGTGAATTCGGTAAACGACGAGACCACCGGGTCGGGTGTGACGATGGCAACCTCGAGGCCCTGGTTGCGCAACGCCTCGGCGACCACGCCGCCCATGTAGAAGTGATCATCGTCGTAAACCACCACCGGGCCGGTGATTTCGGCCCCAGCCATGACATCATCTGGCGAATAGACCGCCAGGCTTTCGAGGCCGGGGACCGGGTCGTCGATGGCGCGGCCGACGCCGTCGCGGCGCCAGTGAGCCCCGGTGGCCAGGGCGACCAGGGAGCAGCCCGCTTCGAGCACCCCGGCGGCATCCACGGCGCTGTCGAAATAGGTCTCCACGGTGGCCATCTGGCTGATCTGATAGGCCCGGTAATCGCGCACCCGGCCCCAAGCGGATAGCCCCGGCAGGGTCGACTCGCGGGCGACCCGGCCGCCCAGTGTGGTACTGGCTTCGGCCAGGGTGACGTCATAGCCGCGCTGGCCCAGGGCCCGTGCCGCCTCGAGGCCGGCGGCCCCGGCGCCGACCACCAGCACGGTATCGTCGCTGTCCTTGGGCGCGATGGTCTCCGGGTGCCAGCCGCGGCGCCACTCCTCGCCCTGTGTCGGGTTCTGGGTGCACAGAATGGGCACGTCCTTGTTGTTTGAGGCGACGCAGTTGTTGCAGCCGATACACTCGCGGATGTCCTCGATACGGCCTTCCTCGATTTTCCGGGGCAGGAACGGGTCGGCGATAGACGGCCGCGCCGCGCCAATCATGTCGAGCACGCCGCGCTTGATGAGCGAGACCATGCGGTCCGGGCTGGTATAGCGGCCGACCCCGGCCACCGGCTTGCTGGTCAGGCCCTTGACGAAGTCGATGTAGGACTCCTGGAAGCCCTCTTCGGAGAACCGCGAGGTGATGGAGTCATTTTTCCAGTCACTACAGTTGACATCCCACAGATCGGGCAGCTCGGCGAGCATTTCGACTACCTCGCTGCCCTCGCGCTCGCCCATGATGCCGCGCTCGCCCATGAGCTCGTCGACCGCCATGCGCACGGTCACACCGCAGGTATCGCCGACCGCGTCCTTAGTCTCCTCGATAAGCTCGCGGAACAGCCGCGCCCGGTTCTCCATGGAGCCGCCGTATTCGTCGGTGCGCTGGTTGAGCCGCGGCGACATGAAGTGCATGGCGAGCGACAGATTGTGGCCGGCGTAGACGATCATGATGTCGAAGCCAGCCCGTTTGGCGCGCAGCGCCGCCGCCTTGTGCCAGCGCCGGACATCGCGGATGTCCTGCTTGTCCATGGTCCGGGCGTAGGCCGGGATGGTCTGGTAGCCGGGCCGGCCCGACGGCGCCATGAGCGGCTCGCGGCTTTCCAGGTTCGAGCCGTAATAGCCCATGTGGACGAACTCGATGGCGGCCAGGCTATCGAACTTGTGAACCTGCTCGGTCATGCGCGCGAGATAGGGAATGTCGCGGTCGTCCCACAGGCGGATCTGGCTGCGCAGTTCCGTGGTCGGATGAATGTCGCATTGCTCGGTCGCCACCACCGCCCAGCCGCCCTCGGCCTTGATGCCGCGCATGACCGCCATCTCGGTGGGAAAGCCGCGGCCCATGCCGTTGCAGTGGGGCACCTGGTAGAACCGGTTGCGGGCGGTAACCGGGCCGATTTTCACCGGCTCGAAGAGAATGGCGTAGGGCGAGTCGGCATTCATGGGGGAGGGCTATAGCGGTTGTTAGGCCCGCGCGAAGGCGCCGACACCGCGCATGACGTCGACCACCTGCTTCTGGTAATGGACCGTGCTGGTATCCCAGTAGGCGACCAGGCGGCCGCCGTCGTAGGCATCGCCGGCGCGGCCCTCCTGGACCAGGGCGCAGACTCCTTCGTCCTCGGCGTTGAGCGCAATCCAGTCTTCGTAAAGGGTCTCGCGGGCCTCGCGGTGGGCGTCATCGGTCGCCGCGTCGCCGACAAAATAGAACAGCATGTGCATGCGGGTGCGGTCGGCGCCAAGGGCCTCGAACCAGGTAATCTGCAGGTTGCTCGGGAAGTAGGTGATTTCGACGTTGGGAAAGACGTGGGCATGGATGTGCCGGGCGTGGAGGTCCTTGGGCAGGTCGGGCAACAGCGGCAGGGTCGGCCCGCTGTCGTCAAGCGACAGGCCCAGGGTCTCGCCGGTAAACCAATAACCGTTGAACAGGTGCAGCCCGTCGCTTTCCATGCTGTGACGGCGGTTGCCGACCATGACCTTGTGCAGCGTCGGGTGAACCTTGAAGACGTGGTAGTAGTCGTGGAAATTCTCCACCGCCAGCTTCCAGTTGCAGCGGAACTCGACGCTCATGTTGAGGGTCGGGTCGCGCTCGAAGGCGGTCAGGTCGAAATCGGCGAAGCAGTCGGTAATCGGGCCCATGTCGTCGGCGAACGGCGCCGCCTGGCCGTCGAGATTGACGAACACCCAGTCGAGCATGGCCTCGCTGCGGACCGGAAACAGGCAGGCCCGCTCGTCTTCGTGGATGCCGGTGCGGTCGTGGCTTTCGGGGCCGAAGTAGTGGGGCCGGGACGCGACCTCGCCGTCCAGGTTGAACGACCAGCCGTGGTAGGGACAGGTGATATACTGCTTGCCACTGAGTGGCACGGGAACCAGGCGGGCGCCGCGATGGGGGCAGACATTATGGAATACCCGGACCTCGCCGTCGGCGCCGCGCAGCAGGAATAGATTGCGCCCGGCGACTGAGGCCGGCATGGCGTCGCCGGGGTTCGGCACATCGCTAGCCACGCCGACGAAAACCCAACAGCGTGGAAACAGCCGTTGGTTCTCCGCCTCGAGAAATGCCTCGGTGGTGAAGGCCTCGTTGGGCAGGCCCCGGGCCTGTTCGATAGGCCGGCCGAGGCTCTCGGCCGCCCGGTCGAGCAGTTCCTGAATCGGCGATGAACCGGGCATGGCTCTATCGTCGAGGTTCATGGCTAAGCTGCCTTTCGAAGATTGAGTTTTTCGCGGGTTTCCTCGGGCGTCAGCACGCGCGAGCCCATGGCTTCGATGATGCCGCGCGCCTTCTCCACAAGCTGGCCGTTGGAGGCGAGGACGCCGCGCGACAGATAGAGGTTGTCCTCGAGGCCGACCCGGGCGTTGCCGCCCAGCGCCACAGATTTGGCGACCATACCCATCTGATGGCGCGAAATGCCGAACGACGACCACGCGGCGCCCGAGGGCAGCATGTCGCGCATGGCGACCATGACCTTGGTATCCATGGGCGCGTTGACGCCGATGCCGAGGCAGAGCTGGAACAGCGGCGGGGCGTCGAGCAGGCCCTCGGCCACCATCTGGTTGGCGAGCACGATGGGGCCGACATCGAAGACCTCGATCTCCGGTTTGACCCCGGCGGCCTGCATGCGCGCGGCCATGTCGCGCATGGCGGTGGGGTGGCCGGCGTAAATGACGTTGTCGCCGAAGGTGATATTGCCCATGTCGAGGCTGCAGATTTCCGGCTGCAACTCGACCGCGTGGGCGACCCGGCCCTCGGGGGTGGTGATGTCGCTGCCGTCCTGCATGTTGCGGGGGTCACTGTCGTCGAGCACGATGCCGCCGCCGTTACCGCCGGTCAGGTTGATGACGATGTCGGTGTCGCTCTCGCGGATGCGCTCGGTCACTTCGCGGAACAGATCGGTCCTGAAGGCGTTCTTGCCGGTCTCCGGGTCGCGCACGTGGCAGTGGACCACCGAGGCGCCAGCCTTGGCGGCCTCGATCGCAGCCGCCGCGATTTGCTCCGGGGTTATTGGCAGGTCCGGGTGCTTGTCGGCCGTATCGCCGCCGCCGGTCACCGCGCAGGTGAGCACGACTTCCATATTCATTTCACTCATGGCCTCAATCCTCCATAAATATCTCAGCCCTCGTTGGTGGCAGTCTAGACCATCGCCAAGTGTTTGGAAGTGGCGTGTTGCCGCGCACCGTCAGCTATCCACCGGGGTATCCGTCGGGCAGCCCGGCGCCCGTTTGCCGGCGATGTAGTCGTCGACCACCTCGATCATGCGTTCGCGGCCGAAGCTCGACTGGTGGCCGCCGTGGACCACCCGGGCCGGCAGGGCGCGCAGGCGTTCCATGGTTTCTAGGTAGTCGGGAATGTCTGAGTGGTAGCAGTCGTCGAGCAACCGGCCGTCGTAGATGGCGTCGCCGGAGAAGAACAGGCCCGTGGCCTTTTCCCACAGTCCCATGCTGCCCGGCGAGTGGCCGGGCAGGTGGAGCACCTCGAAAACCCGGTCGCCCAAGTCGATGACGTCGCCGTCCTCGACCACCCGGGTCGCAGGCGCCGCCTTAATCTCGTATTTGGCCACGTCGTAGCCGGCGTGGGGCAGGGCGGTGATCGAGTTTTCGTCGACGTAGGGAGCGGCCAGGGTGTTGTCGCGGTTCGGCGCGGCCATGATGTCGGCCTCGCCGGCGTGGACAAGGCGCTCGTTAAACTCGTGGTGCGAGCCGATGTGGTCGAAATGGCTGTGGCTGGCCACCGCCAGGACCGGCTTGTCCAGCATATGGGCGATGGCGCCCTTGAGCGACGCCATGCCCATGCCGGTGTCGACCAGCATGTCGCGGTCGCGCCCCCGCACATGCCAAATGTTGCAGCGTATGAACGATGTCACGTAAGTTTCCCAGACCAGGGTCAGGCCGTCCTCGATGGGCCGGTGCTCGAACCAGTGATCGGCGACGTGCAGGGCCATGGCGTTACCCGACCTCGTGGCCCCCCATCAGCTCCAACGCCTTGACCATGGCCGAGTGGTCCCAGTCTGCGCCGCCGTTGGCGCTGCAGGCGTTGAACAGTTCCTGGGCGGTCGCCGTGTTGGGCAGGCTGAGGCCCAGGGCGCGGGCGCCGGAGAGGGCCAGGCCGAGGTCTTTCTGGTGCAGGCGGATGCGAAAGCCGGGATCGAAGGTACGCTTGATCATGCGCTCGCCATGGACCTCGAGGATCTTCGACGCAGCGAAGCCGCCCATCAGGGCCTCGCGCACCTTGGCCGGGTCGGCGCCCGCCTTGGCGGCGAACAGCAGCGCCTCGGCGGCGGCCTCGATGTTGAGCGCGACGATGATCTGGTTGGCCACCTTGCAGGTCTGGCCGTCGCCGTTGCCGCCGACCAGGGTGATGTTCTGGCCCATGATTTCGAACAGCGACTTGGCCGCCTCGAAGGCCGCCGGCTCGGCGCCGACCATGATGGTCAGGGTTCCGGCCTTGGCCCCGACCTCGCCACCCGACACCGGCGCGTCGAGATAGTCGCAGCCCTGCTCGTTGATGCGAGCGGCGAATTCCTTGGTTTCGACGGGCGAAATCGAACTCATATCGATCACGGTCTTGCCCGTCGACAAGCCCTCAGCGACGCCGTCGGCGCCGAACAGCACCGTCTCCACGTCCGGCGTATCGGGCACCATGACGATAACGACATCAGATTTCTCCGCTACCTCGCGGAGGTTGGCGCATTCCACCGCGCCGCCGTCCGTGAGCTCCTGGGGCACCGGCGAACGGTGAGTGACCGTATGTATTTTGTGCCCAGCGCTCTGCAGGTGTCCGGCCATGGGCCGGCCCATGATGCCGAGGCCGATGAAGCCGATGTCAGTCATAGAAATGGTCCTCCGTTAAGCGAAATTCTTTTACCACCAAGACACCAAGTCGCGAAGAAAAGATAATAGATTCAATTTTTTCTTGGTGTCTTTGAGTCTTGGTGGTCCAAACTTCTAGCACGTCAGCCGAGGTAGGGCGCGGTCCAGCCGAGGCCCTCGGCGGTGGTTCCGGCGGGCTTGTATTCGCAGCCGATCCAGCCGTCGTAGCCGACCGCGTCGATGTGGCCCAACAGGTAGCCGAAGTTGATCTCGCCGCTGCCCGGCTCGTGGCGGCCCGGGGTGTCGGCGAGCTGCATATGGCCGATGCGCCCCAGGTTGGCTTCGATGGTCGGGGCTAGGTCACCCTCCATGATCTGCATGTGGTAGATGTCGTATTGCAGCAGAAGATTGTCTGCCCCGACCTCATCGAAAATGGCCAGGGCCTGATCCGTATGGCACAGGTAGAAGCCGGGAATGTCGCGGGTGTTGATGGGCTCGGACATGAGGGTGATACCGGCCGTGGCGCATTCCCTGGCGGCGAAGCGAAGATTGCTTACGAAGGTCTCGCGCAGGGCGTCCGGGGCGGTGCCGTCGGGGGCCACGCCGGCCAGACAATTAAGCCGCTCGCAGCCCAGCGCCGTGGCGTAGTCGATGGCTAGGCCGACGCCGTCCTGGAACTCGCCGACTCGGTCGGCGAGGACACCGAGGCCGCGCTCGCCGGTACCCCAACCGCCCGCAGGCATGTTGTGCAGCGCTTGAGTCAGGCCGTGGGTTTCAAGCCTCTCGGCGAGCTGATCCGTGGGGTAGTCGTAAGGGAACAGGTATTCGACGCCTTTGAAACCGGCCGCCGCGGCGGCGGCAAAGCGGTCGAGAAAATCGACTTCATTGAACATCATGCTGAGATTGGCGGCGAGCTTTGGCATGGCTGATCCTTTGCGCGGGGCGAAGCAACGGGGCAGCCATGCTAGGCCAAGCGCTGCTTTGGGTCCAACTCTCTTGAAGCAAATTATTTTGCCCGTCGTTAGGAAATCTTAACGCTATGGGGTTAGTTTGAAGAGGCTGTATCAAACATCGACACCTCGGCAAAAAGGCGATCAACTATGACGGCCCGGCACCGGTCGGGCAGGAGACCACTGTGACTATCAACCACCGCCTCATCGACCGAATTTCCCGCCTCTACGACGGCCCCCTGGTCAGCAGCCTGACCGCCTTCGCCATCATCACCTTGTCGATCATCGTATCGATCACGCTCTAGAATTCGGCGCTGATTTCTACTCCACCGGGTCGTCGAGGAAATGGCGGCCTTCCCGATCCTCGATCTCGATGACCCACAGGTCCGGATCGCTTTCCAGACGCCGGGCGATATACGCGTCCACGTCAGCCTCGGGAAACCACGGCTCGCCGCAGGCGTGAAACCAGGTCCGATTTCCGTCCAGATCAGTGGCCGGTGCCAGCACCGTGCAGCCGTCATCGATGCGGTTGATCTTGAGCAGCACCACCCCGGCCATTTCATGGCCGCGGCGCACCAGCAGGGCTGGCACGTCGTTGGTCCAGCAGCGCCGGATATGGGCCTCGACCCATAGCTCGGCGCCCAGTCGTGGTTCCACGAGCCGTGCCTAGGCCTTGGCGGCGCGCCGCGGCCGGCGCAACAGCTCGCCGCCGCAGATAGGGCAGATGCCGTTCATGGCGGTCGTACAATTGCCGCAGAAAGTGCACTCGTAGCTGCAGATGTAAGTTTCGTCCTGGTGACCCAACGCCCGTTCGCACTTCTCGCATTGCTCACGCATTTCCAGCGCCATGGTTCCGCTCCTCGTGGTTTGGCCGGGGTATGGTCTCAGAGATCGACGTCGATCACCAGCGGTACGAATGGAAGAATTGGGGCAAGCCGGTACGGTCCAAATTACCGAGGTCACACGTAATTTACTCGGTGATGAGTTCAGCTACCGCGATCTCGGGCAGATCGATGTAAAGGGTACAGGTGAGTTGCAAGCGTATTCCGTTAAGGACGAAAATCGTTCATTCCCTCAATGACCGCTGTTGGCTGAGGCTGTTGAAGAAGTCGTTTGCTCTGTTTGGTCATAGCGGGGAAATTTCGAACTCGCAGTGATCGCCCCCGGCCGCGGCGCCGCTCGCTTCGCCGGCCGTCACTTTGGCGCCGGTGCCGCGATCATGGGCGACCCACGCCAAGGCGCCGGCGAACCAGCCTTCGAACATGTAGCAAACAGGATGTTCGGCATCGGGACCGTACTCCAGGACGAACACCGAGTTGTCGAGACGGACCCGGCCGGTGCCGGCATTCGGGTCCACATCGAGGGCGCAAAATTGGCCCCAGCCACGTTGCGACAGGCGGGTCAGGTAATGATGAAAGACGTCCAGCCCGGCCATGGAGTGGGTCGCGGCCGCTTCCTCGCACCAGTGGTAGGCGGACTTGTGCCCGGCGTCATGGAGGTAGCGCCCATAGGCCCCGCGCCCGAGGGCCTGTTCCATGGCGCGGTGATTGTTGATCAGGAAATGACGCGGTACGAACAGCATCGGCAGATCGTCCGAGCGCCAGATACCGGTCTCCGGGTCGACGTCGATGGGAACCAGTGGCGCCGCCATGAGCCTATGCTCCCCACACATCGCCAAGCAGGCGCAACCAGTTCTCGCCCATCACCTTGCGGGTGCGTGGCTCGGACCAACCGGCCCGCTGCATGGCCTCGGTCAGGTTCGGGAAATCGCCGATCTTGCGCATGCCCTCCGGGTTGATGATCTCGCCAAACTCGACCAGCTTGCGGCCGTCGCCCTTGTCGTGGGTGATCCAGTCGAAGAACGGGCGGTCCCAGCCCTGAGTGAAATCCGTGCCGATGCCGACGCAGTCCTCGCCGGCGATGTTAATTGTGTAGTCGACCGCCTCGACGTAATCGTCGACCGTGGCCTCGGTGCCGGCCTTGAGGAACGGCGGAAACATGGTGACGCCGATAAAGCCGCCATGGTCGGCGATGTATTTCAAGTCGTCATCGGATTTGTTGCGCGGATGGGCCTTGAGACTGGCCGGCAGGCAATGGCTATAGGCGACCGGCTTTATGGACGCTGCGATGGTGTCGCGCGAGGTCACCGCTCCGACATGGCTGAGATCACACAAAATGCCGACCCGATTCATTTCCGCGACCACGTCGTGACCGAAATCGGACAATCCGCCATCACTGGATTCGTAGCAGCCGGAACCGATCAGGTTCTGGGTGTTGTAGGCCATCTGCACGATACCGACGCCGGCATCCTTGAATATCTCGATGAACCCGAGTTGATCCTCGAACGCTGAAACATTCTGGAATCCGAGGATGATCCCGGTTTTGCCTTCACTCTTGGCTTGGCGAATATCGTCGGTGGTGCGCACCTTGGTGATCAGATCGCCATGGTCGCGAAACCATCGATTCCAGCGTCCGATGTTGGTCATGGTGGAGCGGAAATCCTCCCATACCGAACAGGTACAATTGGCTGCTGTCAGCCCGCCCCGGCGCATGTCCTCGAACACATCCCGATCCCAGTTGGCGATGATGAGGCCATCTATAATGATTGCGTCATCATGCAGTTCCAGTCTGGTCATTCTATGACTCCTTGTTGATAGACAGACGCGGGATTGCCCGGTGACCATGGTCTCAGAGATCGATGTCGATCACCAGGGGCACATGATCGCTCAGGCCCCTGCCGCTCCAGTGCTCGAAGCCGCCGACAATCATTTCACGCAACCCTGCGACCCAGTCCCGTGGCATGAAGATGTAGTCAATGTGATAGGTCGGACCGTGCTTGGTGCGGTCGCGCCAGTAGTGGGTCGGCTTGGTCTCGTCGCCCTGGGCCACGCCCCGGTCGGCGTGATAGGCGCTGGTCATGCCTAGGTTATGGAACTGTTCGACAGCGTTGGCGTGATTGGCGGCATATCCCGGCTTGTCCCACAGCACGTGGTTGTTGAGGTCGCCGGCCGCCACCGCCGACCTCTCGCCCAGGAAATCGCCATAGGCGTCGAGCGACCGGATCATGGGGCCTGGCTCGGCCTTGCGATGGCCGCCGAGCTGAACCCAGACGGCGAGCAGGTTGAAGGTCGCTGGACCGGTGACACAGACCGGCGCGATCAGGCGGATTGACGGATTATGGACCTCGGCCAGGGCCGCGCCATAGCCGTTGAAGGTGAACACCCCCAGCCCCTTGTGAATGTAGTCACCGATCCACAGGGCACTGTTGGGGGCGAATTCGGGCGCCTTTTCCGCCACAATATGCGGCTCGGCGCATTCCGAAATCACCGCCACGTCGGGGGCCAGAGCCATGAGCTCATCGACCTTGCGGTGCAGCGCCATGCAACAGTTCCAGGCGACGAGTCTCATGGAGTGACCCCGTGACAGTGCTATGGTGGCGCCAGCCAAAAGGAGCCACCATGTTCTGGATTGATACGGTCGCCTACGATGACGCTGACGCCCAATTGCGCAAGCTTTACGACCGGGTCAAGGGCCCCGGCACCAACGTCGACACCATCATGATGATGCACAGCCTGCGCCCCCACACCATGGAGGGGCACATGACGCTGTACAAGGTAGTGTTGCATCACAGCGCCAACACTGTGCCCAAGTGGTTTCTGGAGACCATCGGCGTCTGGGTTAGCCTGTTGAACCGCTGCGACTATTGCGTCGACCACCACTTCGCCGGCCTTGCCCGCCTGCTCGGTGACGAGGACCGCGCCACCGCCATCGGCGCCGCTCTCGGCCAGGGGGTCATCGACGCCTGCCCGGTCGAGGACAAGGAAAAGCGCGCCCTGCGCTACGCCGAGACCCTGACCCGCACGCCATCATCGGTCACCGAAGCCATGGTCCAGAAACTACGAGACGCTGGCTACGACGACGGCGAGATTCTCGAAATCAATCAGGTCACCGCCTATTTCAACTACGCCAATCGCACGGTCCTGGGTCTCGGCTGCACCACCGACGGCGACGAACTGGGCCTCTCGCCGGGCCAGTCCGGCGATCCCGACAACTGGACCCACACGTAACCATGCTGGGCGCTGATTTGCGCGGCCTGCGGGCGCTCGTGACTGGGGCGGCGTCGGGCATCGACCTGGGCCCGCCGAACTGTTGGCTCGCTCCTGCGCGGCAGTGGCGCTCAATGATCTGCGTGGCAATCCGCG
>JAYZAP010000106.1:0-4024 GCA_036339655.1 Pseudomonadota bacterium
CTGGCCGGCCACGACCCTCTCGACCCGACAACCGCGGACCGTCCGGTGCCCGATTACACGGCGACCATAGATCAGGGCATCGAGGGCCGTCGTATCGCTGTCGCCCGGACCTATTTCTTTGACGATTGCGGTCCCGGTGTAGCCGACGCCATGGGCGCCGCCATCGAGGTTCTGAGCAGCCTCGGCGCCGTGGTCGAGGACGTGGATATCCCCGGCATGGCCGAAAGCCGGGCGGCGAGCACGCTGATCATCTCGGTCGAGGCGGCGGCGCGGTTCGGCCGCGAGGTCCGCGAGCAGCCCGAAGCCTTCAGCGACGAATTGCGCGAGGCCATAACCATGGGCGCCCTCTTCACGGCCGAACATTACTTGCTGGCCCAGCGCGTCCGGCGCCGCTTGTGCGACAGCACCACGCGCCTGTTCGCCGGTTACGACGGAGTCGTCATGCCGACCCAGGCGGTCACCGCCGGCCCCATCGACGACGACCCGCCGGGCCACGGCCTGCTGCGCTGGCGCAACACGGAACATTTTGATTTGACCGGGCTGCCGGCCATCTCGATTCCCTGCGGATTTGCCGGCGACGGCCTGCCGGTGGGCCTTCAGATCGCTAGCAACGCCTTCGACGAGGCCGGCATATTGCGCATCGCCCAGGCTTACGAGCAGGCAACCGAATGGCACCTAAAGCATCCAGCCATCGATTAGCGTAAAATCAGGTTTCGGAACCGATTCCCATGGCGCGGACCATATTGTCACGGAGCCGATTCAGGGTCGGCGGATTTGAAATGAAGCCGTCAATCCGGTACTGATCGCCAGCCATGGCGTAGTCCGTATTCAGCGCCGTAAGCATGAGAATGGGAACCTCTTCCTTGCGCGGCACCGCGCCGCCGCTTCCATCCATGGCGGCCCGATGGCCGCGACACGGGCAAACGCCGGGCAGTCGGCGTCATGGGCGCCGGGCAGATAGCCGGTGCTCATAAGGAACTCACCGGTGATTTCGCCGCCGGTGAATTTGAAGGTTTTCTTGAACAGCTTGACCCAATCGTCCTTGGGCAACGGGTGGTGGGCGTCGAGCCATCCCTTGAAGCTGCCGTGACTCGCCTGCAGGTCTTGAATACGTTTGGCGTTCTCGATGGCCGCGTTGACCTTGAGCTTATTGCGGATGATGCCCGCGTCGGCGAGCAGCCGCGCCCGTTCCGCCTCGTCATAGGTGGCCACCGTATCAATGTGAAAATTTTCGTAAGCCGCCACAAAACCCCGCTTCTTCTTGAGGATGGTCAGCCACGACAGCCCGGCCTGATTGATCTCCAGGATCAGCCGTTCGAATAGCCGGTCGTCATCGTCAATGGGAAAGCCGTATTCGCTGTCGTGATAGGGTTCGTGCCAGGGATGGCCGGGCGCCGCCTTGCAGTAGCTCATGGGACTACTCCACCATTTCCCGGAAGTTGATCCACTCGCATTCCACCGCCACGGCCGCCAGACCCGTGAACGTGGCGGCAATGACCGTTGTTATCGACGCCTTGAGCCATAGATGAGGTCGATCCGGGGCGCTATCCGCATGGCCCGGCTCGGGCTCTTTGGGTGTGGAGATGCCAAACGGCAGGGTCATGAAGAACACCATCCACCAGGTGACGGTGAATATGACCAGGCCGCCAAACCAAGTCACCCTCAGGCCTGTTCGAGTTCGACCAGGGTGCCGCAAAAATCCTTGGGATGAAGGAACAGCACCGGCTTGCCATGAGCCCCGGTGCGTGGCTCACCGTCGCCCAGGACCCGGGCGCCTTCGGCCTTCATGCGGTCGCGGGCTGCCAGGATATCGTCGACTTCATAACACACGTGGTGAATGCCGCCCGACGCGTTGCGCTCGAGAAACGGCGCCACCGGGGAGTCATCGCCGAGCGGCAACAACAGCTCGATCTTGGTGTTGGGGAGATTGACGAACACCACGGTGACGCCATGTTCGGGCAGGGTTTCGGGTTCCGAAACCGACGCCCCCAGCACGTCGCGGTAGAGCGCCGTGGCCGCCGTCAGGTCCGGCACCACAATAGCCACATGATTCAATCGACCAATCATTGTTCACTTTCCTCGTCTCGACTGGGTCCTACAACCGGGTTATCTGAACCTCGACCACCGGGCGCTTGTCGCGGGCATTCTTGAGGTGGCGGCGCACCGCCACTCGGGCCGCGTCGGTCAGGGCCGCGTCGCTGTCGCGGGCGCGGGCGGTCAGGGCGCGCACCGCGTCGCGAACGTCCAGCGCCACGCCGGCCAGCACCGCCTCGGCCTGGTCCTCGTCCGGGCCGTCGTGCAACAGGCCCTGGGCGCTGACCTTGGGATCGGCGAGCAGGGCGCCGTCACCGCCGACCACCAGACTGACGAAGGCGACGCCATTCCACATGATGCGCCGGCGCTCCTGCAGAGTATGGCTTTCGGCACCGACAAGAGTGCTGCCATCGACGATAAGCCGGCCTGCGTGGACATGGTCGATGACCTTGGCCGGGCCCGGCGCCAAGCGCAGCAGCGCGCCGTTCTCCACCAGCACCGCCTGATTGACCTGAAGCGCCTCGGCGAAGCGCACGTGCTCGACCAGATGCCGCGCCTCGCCGTGAACCGGCACAGCGATCTCGGGCCGCACCCATTGGTACATGCGGGATAACTCGTCGCGGCAGGGATGGCCCGAGACGTGGATGTCGTGGTCATCCTCGGTGGCGACCTCGACACCCAGGGCGATCAGCTTGTTGTGCAGCCGGTTGATGGCCAGTTCGTTGCCGGGAATGATTTTCGACGAAAAAATTGCCAGATCGCCCGCGCCCAGGGTGACGTGGGCGTGGTCGTTGTCGGCGATACGCGACAGAGCGGCGCGCGGCTCGCCCTGGCTACCGGTGCACAGGTACAGCACCTTGTCATCGGGCAGATGGCCGGCGTCACGGTCGCTGAGGAATGGCGCCACGTCATCGAGATAACCGGTCTCCCGCGCCGCCTCGGTGATGCGCCAGAGCGACGGCCCGACCAGGGCCACATGGCGGTCGTTGGCTTCGGCGGCCCGGGCGATGGTGTTGACCCGGGCGACGTTCGAAGCGAAACAGGCAACCGCCACCTTGCCGTCGGCATCGGCGATCAGGTTCGTCAGATTGCCGAGCAGCCCCGCTTCCGAACCGGCCTCACCGTCGTGAAACACGTTGGTGGAATCGCAGATCATGGCCAGCACACCATCATCGCCGAGCGCTTTGAGCGCGGCCTCGTCGGTGACATCGCCAACCACCGGGTCCGGGTCGATCTTCCAATCGCCAGTGTGAAGCAGCGTGCCCGCCGGGGTACGGATGGCCAGGGCGTTGGGCTCAGGGATCGAGTGGGTCAGGGAGATCATCTCCAGGTCGAACGGTCCCAGGGTAAAGCGCCCGCCCAGGGGAATCTCAGAAATCTCCATGGCCTCGGCGCCGAACATGGCGCCGTCACGGCTCATCTTTCGGCGCAACACGGCGGCCGAGAACGGCGTCGCGTACACCGGACAACGCAAGCGCGACCACAGATAGGGCACCGCCCCGAGATGATCTTCGTGGGCATGAGTCAGCACCAGTCCAACCAGGCTGTCGCGGTTCTCGACGATGAATTCCGGGTCCGGCAGGATGACGTTGATGCCGGGCAGTTCCTCGTCGGCAAAGGTAATGCCCAAATCGACCATCAACCACTGGCCGTCGTAGCAGTAGAGATTGAGATTCATGCCGATCTCGCCGGCCCCGCCAAGAGGCAGGAACAACAGTTCGGGCTCGCTAACGTCGCGGCTCACCCGACGGAGCCCCGGTTGAGACGATGAATTTCGAGCAGACCCCGCATGGTCAGATCATCGTCGATATGCTC
The DNA here is from genome assembly GCA_036339655.1 of Pseudomonadota bacterium. Lineage (GTDB taxonomy): Bacteria > Pseudomonadota > Alphaproteobacteria > JAAXGF01 > JAAXGF01 > JAYZAP01. Next base: position 3,850 of record JAYZAP010000106.1, read on the forward strand.
GATGGCGTCGGTCGCGGCGTGAAACAGCGGCGCCAGGCCACCAGTGGCGATGACCGTCATGGGCTCGCCGAACTCCGCCTTGATGCGCGCCACCATGCCTTCGATGAGGCCGACATAACCCCAGTAGACGCCCGACTGCATCATCGGCGTGGTCGCCGTACCGATCACTGCCTGG
>JAYZAP010000107.1:0-2632 GCA_036339655.1 Pseudomonadota bacterium
CAGAAGGTCTACGATTTGGCCGAGCGGGTGATTCCCGAGGCCGCGCGCGCCGTGGACGTGGCGCCGGACGATTACGTGGAATGGGCCTGTGGCGCGGCGCTGGACCGCCTGGGCATGGCCACGGCGGGCGAAATCGCCAACTTCTGGGCGGCGGTGAACAGCGCCGAGGCCAAGGCCTGGTGCCAGTCCAAGCTTGGCGGTGAGCAGGGCGGCGACGTCATTCCGGTGGTGGTGGAAAGCGCTGACGGCTCGGCACCGCGGCGTTCGTTCGCCCGTGCCGATATTGCCGAACGTCTCGACAGTCTGCCCGTGGCGCCGCGCCGCCTGCGCGTCATCAACCCGTTCGACCCTTTGATGCGCGACCGCAAGCGCTTGTTGCGGCTGTTCAATTTCGACTATCGCATCGAGATTTTCGTGCCGGCGGCGAAACGCAAATACGGCTATTACGTCTTTGCCCTGCTTGATGGTGAGCGTCTCGTCGGCCGCATCGACATGAAAGCCGACCGCGCCAACGACGCCCTGGCGGTGGCGGCGTTGTGGATGGAGCCGGGCTGCCGCCTGACCCCGGCGCGGCAGCGGCGCCTGGAGGCCGAACTCGACCGTCAGCGACGCTTTTCCGGGCTCAAATCGGTAAGCTTCGCCGACGGCTACCTCAGGTGCGACGGATAGAGTCCATGAAACCTCTCACCATCGGCGACATCAAGGTGTCGAGCATCATCGAACGCCAGGGCCCGTGGCGCCATCCCGCTGATTTCTTTCTCGACATCGACCCGACTGCCATGCGCGACCGGCTGCTCGAGCTTGGGCCTGTGGTCTACGACGCGGACCAGGACATGATAATCGTCACCTACCAGACCTTCATCCTGCGAACCCACCACCACGTCATCCTGGTCGATACCTGCACCGGCGAGAACAAGGCGCCCATGGGGCCGCGTTACGACTTTCCCAAACAGTCCTGGCTCGACGGCCTGGCCGCCGAGGGCCTGGGGTTCGGCGATATCGACTATGTCTTCTGCACCCACCTGCATTTTGACCACTGCGGCTGGAACACGCGCCTGGTGGACGGCCGCTGGGTGCCGACCTTCCCCAAAGCCAGCTATCTATTCAGCCGCCGCGAGTACGACTTCTGGGCCACGGCGACGGCGGCCCAGGACGACATGTGGGGCGAGGCATGGCGGGAATCCTGCCTGCCCGTGGTCGAGGCCGGCCAGGCCCGGCTGGTCGATGACTACTATGCCCTCGACGACAATATCTGGCTGAGCCCATCGGCCGGCCACTCGCCGGGCCACGTCTGCGTCAACATCGAATCCCAGGGCCAGCGGGCCATCTTCACCGGCGACCTCATGCATCACGCGGTGCAGTGCCGCGAGCCCGACTGGTGCACGGTGTTCTGCTACGACCCGTCCACCGCGGCCGCTAGTCGCCGCCGCCTTCTCGAACAGGTTGCCGATACGGACGTGACGATAGTCCCGGCCCACTTCCCCGGCGCCACCGCCGGCTATGTGCGGCCGGACGGCGACAGCTACCAATTCGAGTTTCTCGGCGACTGAGGCAATACCGATAAAGGGGCGTTTTACGCCGGTCCTTGGTATAACCCAACTATGGCATTGTTGAGCATCGGGTTCCGGCCCTTCTTCCTGCTCACCGGGGTCCATGGCGCCCTGGTGGTTCCCCTGTCTCTGGCCGATTATCTCGGCTACGGCGACGATTTCACATGGTGGCCCGCCGGCCTGTGGCATATGCACGAGATGGTCTACGGTTACGCCATAGCGGTCATCGCTGGGTTTCTGCTGACGACCAACGGCATGCTTCACTTCGACATCGCAGCCCTGCTCGTCTGTGCCCTGGCCCGGCTCACCGCCGCCGTTGCGCCGGACACGACAGTGGTCGCTCTGGTTGTCGCCACCATGGCCTGGTCGGTGGCGTTGACGGCGTTCGTCGTGGTCTACGCGCCAATCCTTGTTACTCCCAGGCCCGACGACCGTCTCGGATAGGGTTGTGTCATGACCGCCACAACCAGCCACGACCAGCGCCACCGCATTGCCTTCTGGCTGTTGATTTGCTGCGCCATGGTGTTTGTCATGGTGGTCCTGGGCGGCGTCACCCGCTTGACCCATTCAGGCCTGTCGATGGTCGAATGGCAGCCGGTGACCGGCATTCTGCCGCCACTTACCGACGCCGAGTGGCAGGCGGCGTTCGAACGCTACCGGCAATATCCCGAGTACCAAAAGCTCAACCGCCATATGGACGTGGACGGGTTCAAGTCGATCTTCTGGCTCGAGTTCATCCACCGCCTGTGGGGCCGCACCATCGGCGTGGTGTTCGCTCTGCCGTTCCTGTGGTTCTGGTGGCGTGGCGCCATCGACCGACGGCTGGCGCCCAAGCTGGTGTTCATGTTCGTCCTCGGCGGCCTTCAGGGGCTGATGGGCTGGTACATGGTCAAGAGCGGTTTGGTCGACCGGCCCGACGTCAGCCAGTACCGCCTCACCGCCCATCTGGCGCTCGCCTTCCTGGTCTACGGCTACATGCTCTGGGTTGCCCTGGGACTGCTGTTCGCCGGCGGCGCGGCGGCGCGGCGCGGGCCCCACGGCCTGGCCATGGTGGTCACCGCCATGGCCGCTCTTACCGTCAC
>JAYZAP010000108.1:0-2968 GCA_036339655.1 Pseudomonadota bacterium
GGCCAGGCGGAGTTTTGCGAGTCATTGGGTTTCGGGGTCGGTGGTGGTTCGCCGACCCTTTTTCGTTGCTGGGGGGCGTCGATAGGTATGAGAAAGTCTATGGGGTATGGTGAGGCGCGTTTGGCGGCGCTGCAGCGCAAGCGTCAATTGTTGGAAGGCGACATCCTCAAGGAGCAAAGTTTCACGGAGCCCGACAACCCGAAGCTCTGCGCGCTCAAGAGCAAGAGGCTGAAGGTCATCGATCAGATCAGCCGTCTTCAGACCCAGAGCATGCTCGTTACGTAACCTTATACCAACAGTCATCAAATAAATTACCGTTGGACGTTCAATTGCCCCCTCTTGTGTTCACACACTAACTGGGGGCTCCCGCCAAACGGTTGGCGACCCGCAGTCGCGGGCTGAAAGAAAGACTCAATTGCTCCAGCGGTCATCTCATTGACCGCTGGTAAGTGCGACCGCGCGTCACCGCTTATGCGGCGAGAGCCTGTGTGGCAACTGAACGCAGATAGTTTTTGACTTCAAAGACGACCGCAACAACCTTCTATCGGGCGACCGCCACGGGCGGTTCGAAGGCCTCGACCAGCGGCGCTTCGCCCTGGAACTTTTCAATCTCGACCAAGGCTGTATGGGCGCTTGGACCCTGGCCCAGGCGCGAGGTTCCCTTGTCCAACGTCAGCACATTGGGATTGCCGTGGCGGTCGAGGCCGGCCGGCTCGGCCGGGTCGTACCAGGCCCCGGTCGGCAGAACCACCACTCCGGGTCGCACCTGGTTGCTCAGGCGGGCGCCGGCGAGGCAGGCTCCGCGGTTGTTGTAGAGACGGACCACGTCGCCGTCGGCGATGCCGCGGTCGGCCGCGTCCTGGCGGTTGATGGTCGCCGGCTCGCGCCCGCCCACCTTGCCTGACGTGCCGTCGAGGCCGCAATCGAGCTGGCTGTGGAGCCGGCCGTCGGGCTGGTTGGAAATCATGTGCAGGGGATAGCTGTCGCGGCCGGCGCCGCCGAGCCATTCGGCGGGCTCCAGCCAGGTTGGATGGCCGGGACAGTCATCGTAGCCGAAGCCGTCGATGGTCTCCGAGAAAATTTCGACCCGCCCCGACGGGGTCCTCAGGGGGTTGGCCACCGGGTCGTCGCGGAACTTGCCGAGGCCGACCCGCTCGCTGTCGTCGAGCGGCATTTCCACATGGCCGTCCCGCCAAAACACGTCGAACTCGGGCAGTTCGACGCGCTTTTCGGCGATCTGCTGGCGGAACACGTCGTAGAGGTGACGCAGCCAGTCGGCCTCGTCGCGGCCCTCGGTGAATTGCTCGGCAAAGCCGAGGCGCTCGGCGAGGCCTGAAAAAATCTCGAAATCGGGCCGCGATTCGCCGCGCGGCGCCAGGGCGCGGTGCATGGCGAAGATGTGAGAATCCAGGTCGGCCCGGCCGATGTCGTTGCGCTCCACGGCAGTGGTTGCCGGCAACACGATGTCGGCGTGGCGCGCCGCCGCGGTCCACCACGGCTCGTGAACCACCACGGTTTCCGGGCGCTGCCAGGCCTCGACCAGACGATTGAGGTCTTGATGATGGTGGAACGGATTGCCGCCGCACCAGTAGACCATGCGGACGTCGGGATAGGTCAGGCGGTTGCCGTTGTACTCGACCGTATTGCCGGGGTTGAGCAGCATGTCGGCGATGCGGGCCACCGGGATATGGCTCTCGACCGGGTTCTCGCCCTTGGGCAGGGCGAGGCCGGGGGTCGCCCGCACCGGGTTGCCGATAGCGCTCATGGCGGCATAGCCGTAGCCGACGCCGCCGCCGGCCAGGCCGATCTGGCCGAGCATGGCGGCCAGCACCGCCGCCATCCAGAACGGCTGCTCGCCGTGGTCGCCGCGCTGCAGCGACCACGACATGGTAATCAGGGTGCGCTTGCCGGCCATGCGCCGGGCCAGGCCGCGAATGTCGTCGGCCGCGATGCCGGCGATGTCCGCCGCCCAGTCGGCGTCCTTGGGCGGGCCGTCCGTGTCGCCCATGAGGTAGGGCCGAAACCGCTCGAACCCGGTGCAATGACTGGCGAGGAAGGCCTCGTCGTGGAGCCCTTCGGCGACCAGGGTATGGGCCAGGCCGAGCATCAGTGCGGTGTCGGTATTGGGCCGGGGCGCCAGCCACTGGGCCTCAAGGAAGTCGGCGGCGTCGTCGCACAGGGGACTGACGTTGACGAACTCGATGCCATTATCGCGGCAGCACCGCAGCCAGTCGCGGGTCACATGGCGGCCGATCCCGCCGACGCTGACCTGGGCGTTCTTCAACGGAATGCCGCCGAACATGACCACCAGTTCGCTGTTCTTGGCGATGACCGGCCACGGCGACTGGGTCGCCAACAGGGGCAGGAACGGGACGCCCAATACATGGGGCATGATGGCCTGAGCGGTGGCGGTGCTGTAGCTCCCCACGGAATAGCTGAAACCGCCGGCCATGTTGAGAAAACGGTGAAGCTGGCTTTGTGCCTGATGGAACTTGCCAGCGCTGGCCCAGCCGTAGGAGCCGGCGTAAATCGCCTGATTGCCGTGGTCGCGCCGTATCCGCTCGATCTCGCCGGCGACCAGGTCGAGGGCCTCGTCCCACGGCACCGCCACAAAAGGCTCGGCGCCACGCCCGCCACCGGCTGATGCCGGGCCGTGGTCGAGCCAGCCGCGGCGCACCATGGGTCGGGCAACCCGGCAGCGGTGGTCGACCGAATCCATGAGCAGTTGACCGATGGGCGACGGGTCCGGGTCGGCCGGGTCGGGATGAACCGCGATAATCCGGTCGTCGGCGACCTCGATGTCATAGGCGCCCCAGTGGGTAAAGGTCTGGTTGCGAATGCTCTCCATGGCAGAATATATATTTAGTCGGATGGGGCTTCGGCGGGCTCGGGCGCCGCGCCGGGGTAGGGATCGGGGCGGCCGAAGGGTAGTTTTTCGACATAGAGGGAACTCGACGGGAAGGCGAAC
>JAYZAP010000109.1:0-11753 GCA_036339655.1 Pseudomonadota bacterium
GCGGCGGCAAGGTCGCGCACCAACTCTTCGACCGCCGGCACCACCGGCGCAGCGTCGACCATGACCGGCTCCGGTTCGGGTTGGGCTGGCGCCTCCCCGGCCGGCGCTTCCATGGCCTCGATGACCGCCGCGGCCTTGTGGTCGAAGTCGGACTCGCCTTCGACCGGGGCCTCATTTGCCCGGGCCTCGGGCGCCACGATAGCCGGCATGCCGGCACTGTCAGTCACCGCGACCGCCGGACGGGGATGGGCCTCGCCATTGGCCTCGATACCGGTGGAGACCACGGAGACCCGCATGCAACCGTCGAGCGCCTCGTCGAAGGTCGAACCGAAGATGATGTTGGCCTCGGGGTCGACCTCGTCACGAATGCGGTTGGCGGCTTCGTCGACCTCGAACAGGGTCATGTCGTAGCCGCCGGTGATGTTGATGAGGACGCCACGGGCGCCTTCCATGGAAATATCATCGAGCAGCGGGTTCGAAATCGCCGCCTCGGCGGCGATCACCGCGCGGTTCTCACCGTCGGCCTCACCAGTGCCCATCATCGCCTTGCCCATCTCGGCCATGACCGAGCGCACATCGGCAAAGTCGAGGTTGATGAGACCGGGCATGACCATCAGGTCGGTAACCCCCCGGACACCCGAGTAGAGCACATCGTCAGCCATCTTAAAGGCATCGGCGAAGGTCGTCTTCTCATTGGCCACGCGGAACAGATTCTGATTGGGAATGATGATCAGCGTATCGACGTACTGTTGCAGTTCGGCGAGCCCTTCCTCGGCGAGGCGCATGCGGTGCACGCCCTCGAACTGGAACGGCTTGGTCACCACGCCGACGGTCAGCACGCCTTGCTCGCGCGCCGCCCGGGCGACCACCGGGGCGCCCCCGGTGCCGGTGCCGCCGCCCATGCCGGCGGTGATGAACACCATGTTGCTGCCGTCGAGGTTCTCGAGAATTTCGTCGATCGCCTCCTCGGCGGCGGCGCGGCCGACATCGGGCTGGGACCCGGCGCCAAGCCCCTGGGTGATACTGACACCCAGTTGAATGCGCCGCTCCGACAGGGACTGGGTCAACGCCTGGGCGTCGGTGTTTGCGACCACAAACTCGACCCCTTCGAGATGGGACGTAATCATATTGTTTACGGCATTACCGCCGGCGCCCCCAACGCCAACAACCGTAATGCGCGGCTTCAACTGATGCGTTGCCGGCATGCTCAGGTTAATCGTCATATTCGCCTCCAGAGTACAGTTGATGTCGGGGACGCTGACTGACGCCAGCGCTTCCACGCACCCCGGCGCCCCGCCGCCGGATTACTCGTGCGCTAAAAATGTTCACGGAACCAATGACTGACGCGGCCCAAACGGCCGCCAGCCCCGTGATAGATTCCCGCCGGAACATCCGGCAAATCGAGACGGCGTCCGACCGCGTACTGCAGCAATCCCGCGCAGGTCGAGAACGCCGGTCCGCCGGTGGCCTCGGCCAAGCCCTGAATCTCCCGGGGCCGGCCAAGCCGGGCGGAGCGTCCGAAAATCTGAGTCGCCAGTTCGCGCAACCCCGGAAGCTGGCTCGAACCGCCGGTCAGCACCATGCGCCGCCCGGCGGTGTCGGCAAAGCCACTGGCTTCGAGCCGGGCGCGCACCACTTCGAAAATCTCCTCGACCCGGGGCCGGATAATGCGGTTGAGCTGGGAGCGCGGCACCGGGTTGGTGCCGGCGTCGTCACTCTCGCCAATGAGCCGCACGTCGATGGTCTCGCGGTCGTCGGCCGGGCTCGGCACGGCGCTGCCGTAAAGCGCCTTCATGCGCTCGGCATAGCCGATCGGTGTCGACAGGCCACGGGCGATATCGTTGGTGATGTGAATGCCGCCAATCGGCACCACGTCGGTGTGGATCACGTCGTCTTCAATGAACACCGCGACGCTGGTCGTGCCGCCGCCGATGTCGAGCAGGGTGACGCCGAGTTCGCGTTCGTCGTCGTCGAGGCACGACAGGCCCGAGGCATAGGACGACACCACCCGGTCGGCGACGTCGAGATGACAGCGCGAAATGCAGGTGGCGAGATTGCGCATGGGCCCGTGCTGGGCCGTGACCACATGGATGTTGACGCCGAGACTGTCGCCGTACATGCCGCGCGGGTCGCGGATGCCGCGGCTGCCGTCGATGGTGTATCCGACCGGAATGGTGTGGACGATCGCGCGGTCGTCGTCGTTGCCGTTGCACCGCAGCCGGCCCTCATTGAGCACCCGGCGCAGGTCGTTGTCGCCAATCTCATGACCGTTGAGGGCAACCTCGACCGCCACCGAACGCGACGCCGGCGCGCCGGCTGAAAAGCTGACGACAACATCACGGATGGTTTCTTCGGCCATCTGTTCGGCATGGTGCACGGCGCCGAGGATGGAATCCTGGGCGGCTTCCATGTCGACGATGGCGCCGGCCCGCAGACCGCGCGACAGATGATGACCGATACCGGTGACACGCAGGCCGTCGTCGCCCTGATGGGCGATGAAACAGCACACCTTGGAAGTGCCGACGTCGAGCGCGGCGACCAACCCGTTGCGTGTCTTGCCCTTCTTACTCACTGGCCCCGTATCCCCTTTCCTCAGGTGTTCTCGCCGCCGATGCCCAGGGCGTCGACGACCCCGGACGGGCGCACCACCACCCGGTCCGGCAGGCGCAAATCGATGGCCGTGATGTCGCGGCCGAGAAGCTGGTGGCGGCGCTCGAAGGCGGCCAGGCGGCGCCACGCCTCGGCCAGGCCGGTCTCGGGCATGGCGACGTCGACGCCGTTGTCGAAACGCAGGTTCCAGCGCCGCCCGCCGACCCTGACCGCGGCCTCGATACGATCGCTCAAGCCGGGTTCAACGGCGAGCACGGCAAGCAGGCGTGCCGCGTGCTCCGGGGCGTCGTCGCCGACGATGACCGGCAGCCGGGCGAAGTTTTCCGGCCGGGCGCCGTCAATCACCACGCCGTCGCGGTCGACCACCACGAGGCGGCCATCGCGCTGCCACAAGGCGAGCGCCCGGCGCTCGGCAATGCGCACGAAGACCGTATCGGGAAAGCGGCGCTCGATGGATGCCGCGAGGACCCAGCCCAGGGCTTCGATGCGCAAGCGTGCGGCGTCAGCGTCGTAGGCCATCAAGGGCGTCCCCAGGGTGACGCCGACGGCGTCGATCAGGTCGTCGCGAGCGGTCTCGACGCGGCCCGCCACATAGACCTCCTCGACGACCATGCCGGCGGCGCCGGAGGCGTCTATTACGGCGATTCTCAGGGCTGCCAATTGGCCAGCGGCGTAGCCCGACTGACAGGACCACGCCGTGCCGCCGGCGATTCCGGCGACCGTCAACGCGACCGCGCCATAGACCATCGCTGGCCGCAAGCGACCTGGCGGCGAACGCCGCCGCAGACGCGGTTTGGTGCTGGGAGACTTGCGGAAACGGTCGATCAGGCGTCGCATCGCGCGTCCTCCACCATCCAGCTCACCAGAGCGCCAAAATCGATGCCCACATGGGCCGCCTGCTCGGGCACCAGGGACAGCGGCGTCAGACCCGGCTGGGTGTTGATTTCCAGCAGATACAGCTTGCCGGGCTCGCCATCGGTGTCGTCGTAGCGGAAATCGGCCCGGCTGACACCGCGACAACCCACTGCCTGGTGGGCGGCAAGGGCCGCATCCTTGGCCTGGTCGCTGACCGCGTCGGGCAACGGCGCCGGGCACAGATGGGTGGTCTTGCCTTCGGTGTACTTGGCCTCGTAGTCGTAGAACCCCTGGTGGGGCCGCAACTCGGTGACACCGAGAGAGCGCCCGCCCATGACCGCGACGGTGAGTTCGCGGCCGGGGATGAAGCGTTCGACCAGAACCTCGTCGCCGAACTGCCAGGTTTCGCGGTGCAGGCCCGGGTAGTTGTCGCCGTCCGTGACGATGTGAACCCCGACGCTGGAACCCTCGGCCACCGGCTTGACCACGAAGGGCGGGTCCATGGCGCGGCCGGCCAAGGCGGTCTCAAGGTCGACCACCACGCCCTTGGGACAGGTGATGCCGGCGGCGGCAAACAGGCGCTTGGCCAGGGCCTTATCCATGGCCATGGCCGAGGCCAGCAGGCCGGAGTGGGTATAGGGCAGCCCGAGAATGTTCATCACCCCCTGGACATTGCCGTCCTCGCCCCAGCGGCCATGGAGCGCGTTGAACACCACATCCGGGCGCGGGTCGAGGGTCGACAGGGTGGCGGCGATGCCGTGGTCGGCGTCGATAGTGCTGACCTGGTAGCCGCGCTTGGTCAGCGCCTTGGCGACATCGGCGCCGGTCACCAGAGAGACCTCACGCTCGGCCGACCAACCGCCCATCATGACGGCCACGTGTTTGCTCATGAAGCGCCCTCCCCGAAGGTCCGTGCGTGGCGGCCGACCCGGCAGATCTCCCACTCCAGGGTGACGCCGGTGGACTCGGCGACCCGGCACCGAACTTCCTCGCCCAGGGCTTCCAGGTCGGCGGCGGTGGCCGTGCCAGTGTTAATCAGGAAATTACAGTGCTTTTCCGAGACCATGGCGCCGCCGTGCTTGAGGCCCCGGCAGCCGGCCTTGTCGATCAGTTCCCAGGCGCTGTCACCCGCCGGGTTCCGGAAGGTGCTACCGCCGGTGCGTACGCGCAGGGGCTGGGAGGCCTCGCGTTCGGCGGCGATGTCGACCATGCGCGCCGCGATGGCATCCTTGTCGCCAGGAACCCCCTCGAGCGTGGCGGCAGTGAAAATCCAATCCTCGGGAACCGCCGAATGGCGATAGCCAAAACCGAGGTCGGCTGGGCTCAGGTCATGTTCGCGGCCCGTCGGGTCGAGCGCCCGGGCGCCGCTAACCACGGTCGCCGTGTCACTGCCGAAGGCGCCCGCGTTCATGCGCAGATTGCCACCGATCGTGCCGGGCACGCCGCTGAGGAACTCGAGCCCGGCGATGCCGGCCGCGCCGGCGGTGCGGGCGACCGTGTAGTCGAGCGCCATGGCGCCGGCTTCGACCCGGGCGCCATCGGTGGTGATCGCCGCGAAGGCGCGCCCCAGGCGGATCGTCACCCCTTCGATGCCGCCGTCGCGGACCAGCAGGTTGGAGCCGACACCGACCACCGTTACCGGCACGTCGGCCGGCTTGGCGGCGAAGAAGGCAGCGAGATCGGCGCCGTCGGCTGGGCGGTACAGGACTTCGGCGGCACCGCCGACGCGAAACCAGGTGACCCGGTGAAGCGCCATATTCTCAGCGTAGCTGCCGCGCACCTCGGGCAAGTGCGCGAGCAATCCACTGTCGAGACGGTTCGCCGCCATCATGTGCCGGCCCCCTGCTTGCGGGTTGCCAGCAGCGCTTCGAGCTCGCCAGGCAAGGCATGGGCCCAGGCGGTGACCGTGCCGGCGCCGAGGCAGATCACCACGTCCTTGGGTTCGGCCAGACCGGCGATGGTCGCGGCCAGGATCTCCGGCCCTTCTAGGGTTTTCACATGGCGGTGACCGCGGGCGCGCAGGCCATCGGCCAGGCTGTCGCGGTCGATACCGTCGATCGGCGCCTCACCGGCCGCGTAGACATCAGCCACCACCACCACGTCGGCGTCATTGAAGCAGCCGCAGAACTCCTCGAACAGATCGCGCAAGCGGCTGTAGCGGTGGGGCTGGACCACGGCGATAAGGCGGCCGCCATAGACCCCGCGGGCGGCCTCGAGGACGGCGGCGATTTCCACTGGATGGTGGCCGTAGTCGTCGATTACGGTAATACCGCCGGCCTCGCCGGTACGGGTAAATCGGCGCTTGACCCCCTCGAACTCGGCCAGGGCGCGCCGCACCACCGCCTCGTCGATACCCATTTCACCGGCCAGGGCCACCGCCGCCAGGGCATTGAGCACGTTGTGGCGGCCCGGCAAGGGCAGCTCAAGGCCTTCGATGACGCGCTCGCTGCCGGCGGCGCGGTCGGCGACCACCACATCGAAGCGCATGGCGGCCGGTGATGAATCAATGTCGACAGCGCGAAAATCCGCCTGAGGGCTGTAGCCGTAGGTGATGATGCGGCGGTCGGAAACCCGGCCGATCAGCGCCTGGACTTCTGGGTGGTCGACGCAGAGCACGGCGAAGCTGTAAAATGGAATGTTCTCGACGAAGTCCTCGAAGGCGGCGCGCAGCGCATCGAACGAGCCGTAGTGGTCGAGGTGTTCCGGATCGATGTTGGTGACCACGGCGATGGTCGCCGGCAGCTTGACGAAGCTGCCGTCGGATTCGTCTGACTCGACCACCATCCAGTCGCCGCCGCCGAGACGGGCGTTGGTGCCGTAGGCATTGATGATGCCGCCGTTTATCACCGTCGGGTCGTAGCGCGCAGCGTCGAGCACCGCGGCGATCATCGAGGTGGTGGTGGTCTTGCCGTGGGTGCCACCAACCGCCACCGACCATTTGAGCCGCATCAGTTCGCCAAGCATCTCGGAGCGCCCGACCACCGGCACGAAGCGGGCTCGTGCCGCCGCCACTTCCGGGTTGCCGGGCTTGACCGCCGACGACACGATGGCAACCTGGGCGTCGCCCAGATTGGCCTCGTCATGGCCAATATGGACGGTGATGCCGAGGCCGCGCAGCCGGGCCACGTTGGCGTTCTCGGTCAGGTCGCTGCCCTGCACCGCGTAGCCCAGATTGTGCAGCACCTCGGCGATGCCGCTCATGCCGATGCCGCCGATGCCGACGAAATGGATGAGGCCGATGTCGAGGGGCATCTGTCTCATGCCGCCATCTCCCCAGGGGAATGGCGGTCGGAATGGCACGGCATGCAGCGCTCAACCAGATCAGCGAGATGGCTCGCCGCCTGGGGCGCGCCGGCGGCCTTGGCGTTAGCCGCGGCGGCGGCCAGCCGGTCCGGCCGGTCGCGAAGCTCGGCGATGCGGGCGGCCAGGGCCTCGGGCGTGAAACCGTCCTGGTCCATGACCCAGCCGCCGCCCGCCGCCTCGAGGGTACGGGCCTTGGCGCTCTGGTGGTCGTCGGTGGCCGTCGGAAGGGGCACCAGGATGGCCGGGCGGCCAGCGGCGGTGAGTTCGGCCACGGTCGACGCACCGGCCCGGGCGATGACGACCTGGGCAGCGCCGAGACGGGCCGGCAAATCGTCGAAGAACGCCGCCACCTCGGCCTCGATGCCGGCTGTCCGGTAGGTGGCGCGGGCGCGGTCCACATCCTCGGGCCGGCATTGCTGGACGACGCGCAAGCGATGGCGCGGCGGTTGCCCGGAGAGGGAGGACAAAGCGCCGGGGACCACGTGGGTCATAACCGCCGCGCCCTGGCTGCCGCCAGTAATCAAAATTGAAAGAGGCTCGCCCGGTTGGGGCGCGGGATAGGGTTTCTCGCCGATGGCCGCGACCTCTTGGCGCACCGGATTGCCGGTGTGCTCGGCGCGGGCCTGGTCGGCGGCCGCGAGTCGGCTGGTCTCGGCGAACGATGTCGCAATGGCGCGGGCCCGGGGTGCCAACAACCGGTTGGCCCGGCCGAGCACCGCGTTCTGTTCGTGGATGACCGTCGGCAGGCCGAGCTGGGCAGCTGCCAGCACCGCCGGCACCGAGGCATAGCCGCCGAAGCCGACCACCCCCGACGGCCGCAGGCGGGCCAGCAGCCGGCGCGCCTGGAAGACCCCCAGGGCGACATTGGCGAGACCGCCGAGGCGACCCAGCAGCCCACGTCCAGTAACCGCCGCGGCGCGCACCGTATGGACCGCCACGTCGCCCAGGGAGTCGCCGAAGCCAGCTCCCCGGTGGTCGGTCACCAGGACCAGGGTGCGGCCCCGGGACTTGAGCTCGGCGGCTAGCGCCCGGGCCGGGAACAGGTGGCCGCCGGTGCCACCGGCAGCAAGCACGACCAGACCGCTCATAGCGCGCCCTCCTGGCCGGGCCGGCGCCGGGTCAGGGCCAGCACCATGCCCATGCCCAGCGCCACGGCGACGGTTGACGAGCCGCCGTAGGAAACCAACGGCAGGGTCATGCCAGTGGGAGGAATCAGCGCCAGGTTGACGCCCATATGGAGCAACGCCTGGACGCCGAACAGGACCAGCAGGCCACCGACCGCCAGGACCACGAAAAGGTCGCGCTCGCGATGCAATCGGCCGAAGCCGCGAAGCACCACGAAGGCGAACAGCGCAACCAGGGCGAGGCAGGCCAGCAGGCCGAACTCTTCGCCGGCGACGGCGAAGACAAAATCGCTGTGGGCGAAGGGCAGGATTTCCTTGACCACGCCCTCGCCCGGCCCGCGGCCCAGCAGGCCGCCGTTGGTAAAGGCTTCCAGGGCGGTGTCGACCTGATGGCTGTCGCTCGACGCCGGATCGAGGAAGCGGTCGACCCGGTCGGTAACGTGGGGCACGTAGACATAAGCCAGGGCCGCCGCCGCAATGCCCACGGCGGCGAGCAGGGCGACCCATCGCAGATGCAGCCCGGCCAGGAAACACTGGGCGAACCACACCGTGCCGACCAGCACCGCCATGCTGAAGTCGGGCTGCAGCATGAGCAGCCCAACGATGATCGCGCACAGGGCGACACTCACCAGATTGCCGGGGAAGGTCGGGTCGAGCCGCTGGGTAGCGAGCAGCCAGGCGGCGGTGACCACGAAGGTCGGCTTGACAAACTCTGAGACCTGGAGCGATGCGCCGCCAAGCCGGATCCAGCGCCGAGCGCCGTTGACCTCGGCCCCGACCACAACCGTCACCACCATCAGCACCAGGCCTAGCAACAGGCTGACGACAGCGACGCGGCGCACCCATTGGGGCGACAACAGCGAGACCCCGACCATGACCAGCATGGCCGGCCCGCCGTAGATCAACTGGCGGCGCACGAAGTAGAGCGGGTCGACCTCCATGCTCTCGGCGATGGCCGGACTGGCGGCCATTGTTAGGATGCCGCCGAGCGCCGCGAGCAACGCCAGGGACGCCAGAATCCAGCGGTCCACGGTCCACCACCACTGGCCGACCACGCTATGGTCGTTGCGGGCCAGGGTGATCAATGGATCATTCCCGCTGGGCTGGGGTCGAGCGCATGGAGATCGTCGAGCGCCGCCCGCTCACCGGGCAGCGCCACGACCAGGGCGCGGAAGGCATCGCCCCGGGCCTCGAAATCGGCAAACTGGTCGAACGACGCGCAGGCTGGCGACACTAGCACGACGGCGGCGGTAAGGCTCTCTTCGCGGGCCATGGCCGCGGCCTCGCCAAGGGCTGTTTCGAGGTCGCCGCAGCGGCTGTGGGGCACATGCTCGCCCAGGGTCGAGGCAAAGTCATCGGCCGCCTCGCCAATCAGGAAGGCGTGGCGGACGCGCGAAAACTGGCTCGCCAGGTCAGCGATGCCGCCTTGCTTCGCGCGGCCGCCGGCAATCCAGTAGATTTGGTCGTAACAGGCGAGTGCCCGGGCGGTGGACGCCCCATTAGTCGCCTTGGAGTCGTTGACGTAGGTCACGCTGTCAATCACCGCCAGACGCTCGAGGCGGTGGGCCAGTCCGGGGAAAGTGCGCAGGCAGGCGGCGGCGACCAGGGCCGGTACCTGGGAGGCCCGGACCATGGCGTAGGCGGCGGCGGCATTCTGCCAGTTGTGGGCGCCGGGCAGGGTGGAAACCTCGGTCAGGTCGATAATTTTGGCTTCGTGACCCTCGGTATCGTCGTGGAGAACACCGTCGATGACATAGACGCCGCCAGCCACCCGGCGGCCCACGGCGACCGGAACAACCCGCTGGTCGCCGACATCCTCAAGCTCGTCGCAGATGTGCCGGCAGGGTTCGTCGTCGACGCAAACCACCGCCACCCGGGGGTCGGTCTGGCGGTGAAAAATACGCTTCTTGACCGCCGCGTAGCCGGCCAGATCGCCGTGCCGCTCGATATGATCGGGAGTGATATTGAGCAGCGCCGCCACGTCGCAGGTCAGCGAATAGGTCAGGTCGATCTGGTAGGACGACAGCTCGAGCACATAGGTGCCCATGCCCAAGGGCTCGAGGTCTAACACCGGAATGCCCAGGTTGCCGCCGACCGCCACTTCCTGGCCGGCGAACTCGAGGATATGGCCGACCAGGGCCGTGGTCGTCGATTTGCCGTTGGTCCCGGTAATGCCGATGTAGCGGGAATCGCGCATGGTGCGGACCAGCAATTCAATATCGCCGATCACTTCGCAGCCGGCCTGGCGCGCCTTGCGAACCACCGGATGGGGTTCGGGATGGTTCAGGGGCACGCCGGGGCTGAGCACCAGGGAGGTCAGTTCCGACCAGTCGCAATCGTGGAGATTGACCAGCGGCACGCCGACGGCATCGGCCCTGGCGCGGCTGTCCTCGGCGTCGTCCCAGGCCCAGACTTCGGCCCCGGCGGCGGTCAGGGCGCGGGCGGCGGACAGCCCCGACCGTCCAAGTCCGAAGACGGCGACCGGCAAACCGGCGAAGGGGAAAACCTCGATCATCGCCTCACCGCAGCTTCAGCGTCGCCAGGCCGAGAAGGGCCAGGATGAACGCAATGATCCAAAAGCGAATGACAATGGTCGGCTCGGCCCAGCCCTTCTGCTCGAAGTGATGATGCAGGGGCGCCATGCGGAAGACCCGCCGGCCGGTCATCTTGAACGACGCCACCTGGACAATGACCGAGACGGTTTCGAGCACGAACAGGCCGCCGATGATGACCAGTACCAGTTCGTGCTTGGTGATGACGCTGACGGCGCCAATCAGGCCGCCGGCCGCCAGGCTACCGGTATCGCCCATGAAGACCATGGCCGGCGGCGCGTTGAACCACAGGAACCCGAGGCTGGCGCCGACCAGGGCGCCGCACAGCACCGCCAGTTCGCCGCTGCCCTGCACCTGATGGATATGCAGGTAGTTGGCGAACACCGCGTTGCCCGCCAGATAGGCGATCAACGCGAAGCTGGCGGCGGCGATCATAATCGGCACGATGGCCAGGCCGTCGAGACCGTCGGTCAGGTTGACCGCATTGGAGGTGCCGACCATGACGCAGGCGGCGAAGGGAAAGAAGAACCAGCCGAGGTCGATCAGCAGGTTTTTGAAGAACGGCAGGGCCAGGGTTCCGGCCACGGGCGCCCGGGCCATCTGCATGATGAAATAGGTCGCGACCAGGCTGATGACGACTTCGATGGCGAATTTGAGGCCGATGGGCAGGCCGCGGCTATGCTGACGGGTCACCTTGAGGTAGTCGTCGACGAAGCCGACGGCGCCGAAGCCCAGGGCGACCAGCAACACGACCCAGACATAACCGCTGGTGATATCGGCCCACAGCACGGTCGCCACTGTCAGAGCCAACAGAATCAAGAAGCCGCCCATGGTCGGCGTGCCGGCCTTCTCCAGGATGTGGCGATGGGGCCCATCGTCGCGTATCGGCTGGCCGTTGCCCTGCTTGGCGCGCAACCAGCGGATCACCATGGGGCCGAAGATGAAACTGACGAGGAGCGCCGTCAGCACGGCGCCGCCGGTGCGGAACGTGAGGTAACGAAACACGTTCAGGGCGCCGAATTCGTCGGCCAGGGGGGCGAACAGATTGAACAGCATGCCGGCGCCCTAGCCTCTCCAGCCATTGCCGGCGGCGTGCGCCGCCGACTTGGCCTTGCAGGCGTGAAGCGCCGTCACCAGGGGCGCCATGCGGGTGCCCAGGGAGCCTTTGACCATGACTACGTCGCCAGGACCGACCACCGCCATCAGAGGCGCCACCATGTCGCTGGATACGGCGGCGTGGCCGGCGCGCAATGAGGCCGGCAGGGCATCGCGCAGATGGGTCATTTGCGGCCCGACCGTGAACACCATG
>JAYZAP010000110.1:0-6766 GCA_036339655.1 Pseudomonadota bacterium
GAAATTCTTGGGTTTGGTCAGAAAGGCGTCGAGTTCGGCGTAGCCCCACTGGCCGCCAAGTTCTGCAAGGGCGTCGGAGTACGAATAGCCCTGTCGCGCCGCCACCGAGCTTCCGAGAATATCCCACAGGTTTGGCCCAATCTTGTTGGGCCCTTCCTTGGCGAGATCGTGACAGCTGGTGCATTTCTTGGCTACCTTCTGACCCGCCGCGGTGTCGGCCGTAGCGATTAACGCGAGGACGGACGGTTCCATATCGCCTGCGGCCTCATCGGCGCTGTCTTCGACGGTCGCTGCCTGGGCGGACACGGGTAACGGGTAGTGGGAGGATTCGACCGTCGATTCGTGCCAGAATTCGTCGATACCGACGTTGATAGCCATGAACACCAGCCCGGCGACAAGCACCGCCCCGACCAGCTTGTTGATTTCCACCGCCGACATTTCAGAAATTCTCGCCATGGCCTCTCTGAGAGGCGCGAGATTAGACACTTCACGCTGTCCTGTCCAACCCCTAAACTGCCCCGCGCCGGCCCCTGAAATGGCTCACTGATTGCCCTATGAACGCTCCGCGAAATCCGGTCATTGTCATACCGGCGCGTCTTGCCGCGACGCGGTTGCCGAACAAGCCGTTGGCCGACATCGCCGGCGCGCCGTTGATCGTCCATGTCTGGCGCCGCGCCATGGAGGCCGACCTTGGACCGGTCTATGTGGCCTGTGGCGAGGCCGCCATCGCCGAGGCTGTCGAGGCCGCTGGCGGCCAGGCGGTGTTGACCCGCCCGGATCATCCCTCGGGTTCCGACCGTATTTTTGAAGCCGTGCAGTCGGTCGATCCGGCCGGCGACTTCGACGCGGTGATCAATGTGCAGGGCGACACGCCGACCATGGAAGCGGCGTTGCCGCGGGCCGCCCTTGACCTGCTCGACGACCCCGCCGTCGACATCGGCACTATTGCCCGGCCTATCGTCGATCATGCCGAACGCGATGATCCCAACGCCGTCAAGGCGGTGGTATCGGCGGCGCCCGGCGCCCGCCGCGGACGGGCGCTCTATTTCACCCGGGCGACGGCGCCCTCGGGCGACGGACCGCTCTATTTCCACAGCGGTCTCTATGCCTATCGCCGTGAGGCGCTGACGCGTTTCGTGGCGCTGCCGCCGGCGCCGATCGAGCAACGGGAACGACTCGAGCAGTTGCGGGCGTTGGAAGCCGGCATGCGCATCGACGTGGCCTTCGTTGACACCATGGCCTTCGATGTCAATACTCCCGCCGACCTTGAACGCGCCCGGGATGAGTTGGGCGCCCCTGCCTAAGTTCGTGCCCCGATGACGAAATCCGCTCCCGATCCCGCCACGATCCCCGCGACGACAATCGCTTTCCAGGGTGTCGCCGGCGCCTATTCCCACCTCGCCTGCCGCGAGGCCTACCCGGATATGACGCCGCTGCCCTGCGCCAACTTCGAGGCCACATTTGATGCGGTGACGTCGGGCGCCGCCGCCCTGGCGATGATCCCCATCGAAAACTCGGTGGCCGGCCGGGTCGCCGATATTCATCATCTGCTGCCAAAATCCGGCCTCCACATCATCGCCGAGCATTTTCAACGGGTGAACCACCATCTGCTGGCCGCCAAGGGTGCGACCCTGGATGGATTGGCGACCGTGCACTCTCATATCCACGCCCTGTCCCAATGCCGCGACCTGATCCGTGAACTTGATCTCAAGGTGTCGATCCACGTGGACACCGCCGGCGCGGCGGCCGACCTGGCCGCCAGCAAGGACCTCAGCAAAGCGGTCATCGCCTCGCGGCTGGCGGCTGAAACCTACGGTCTCGATATTCTCCGGGCCGATATCGAGGATGCCGAGCACAACACCACCCGCTTCGTGGTCATGGCCGGCGAACCCGCCGACCCGGACCCGGAGGCGGGGCCGGTCATGACCACCTTCGTGTTTCGAGTGCGCAATGTGCCGGCGGCGCTGTACAAGGCCATGGGCGGTTTCGCCACCAATAACGTCAACATGGTCAAACTCGAGAGCTACATGCTCGACGGCACCTTCAACGCCACCCAGTTCTATGCCGATATCGAAGGCCACCCGGCGGAAGAGCCGGTGCGCCTCGCCCTCGAAGAGCTCGGTTTCTTCACACGCTACGTCAGAGTGCTCGGCGTTTATCCGGCCAACCCGTTCCGCTCTACTTGATCTCGACCGTGCGGTCCTCGCTGGTCAGGATGTCGCAGCCGGTTTCGGTGACCACGATTGTCTCGCTGGTGCCAATGACGAACTGCTTGGGCTGGCGCCAGGAAAACGGCGTGTGGAAGGTCATGCCCGGCTCAAGCTCGAAATCACAGTCTTCCGAGAGATAGGCTGGGCCGTCGGTCCAGGTCGGCGGGAAGCCGAGTCCGACCGAGTAGCCGCAATGTCCCGAGCGAAAGATTTTCTGGTCCATGGCGCCAATGGCTTTCTGGGTTTCCCGGGCCACGTCGCGGGCGCTGCGGCCGGCCCGCACGGCACCGTAAAGGGTGTCCAGTGCCGCCATTTGGGTGTCGATGATGCGGCGTTGGAAATCCGTCGGCGGCCCGGTCAGAACGGTCCGCATCTGCGGAGCCGTGTAGCGGTGGAAGCAGCCGCCAAACTCGAGCTGCACCGGATCGCCCTCGGCGATGGGGTGACGCTTGAACGTGGTGTGGAAATAACCGGTGCGGTGGCCGGCGTTGACGATGGGGTCGATGGAGAACGGTTCCGAGCCAGCCGCGATCATGACTAGGGCGGCGAGGGCGGCGATATCGTTCTCGGTCTTGCCCGGCTCGACAGCCGCCACCGCGGCGCGCATGCCAGAATCGGTGATCTTGGCGGCGCTCCGCATATGTCCGAGTTCGGAAGGCGACTTGCGAACCCGGAGCTCGAACATTAGCAGGGTGGCGTCGATGAACCGGGCGCAGTCGAGGGCGGCGCGAAGGTGGTCGAGGAGATGGCCGTCGACCGGCCCACGGTTGCCCATTTCGATGCGCCCGCTCTGGACCCCGATGGCCGTGTTGCCGTATCCCCGGGCCTTCAACAGGTCGGCCAGTTGCCCGGGAACCTCGGCCGCGCCGACCCAGTCGAACAGCACCAGGTCGGTGATGCCGCCATGGAGCACGGCGCAGGACGCCTCGACCTCGCCAACCTGCATGAACGGCTCGCCGTCGAGCGGTACCACCAGGCAGGCGTAGGCGTCGGGCCACAGGGTCTGATAACCGGTCAGGTAACACAGGTCGACGGCGCTGTGGACCAGCATGACATCGATGCCGCGCCCTGCCATGTGGCCGCGCAGGGCCGCCATGCGGGCGTCGTATTCGGCCGGCTCGAACGACCATTCGCGGGGAATGTTGCCACTCAACAGGGTATCGAGATAGTCACCCATGGCGCTCCTCGCTGCCGTTGAGCCAGTCGTCGACCAACTGCCGCGAGATTGAATCCCGGCGCGGCAGGCGATGGCTGCCCGACGGGCTGAGAAGCTCGTCGCGGCTGAACCACCGGGCATCGTCGAGTTCGTCGTAGTTGATGGTAATTTCAAGATTCACCGCGGTGGCGTAGAACCCTAGCATGAGCGAGGCGGGAAACGGCCACGGCTGGGACGAGTGATAGAGCACATCGCGCACGGTGACGCCGGATTCCTCGCTGATTTCCCGGGCCACGGCCTCTTCCAGGCTTTCGCCCGGTTCGACGAAGCCGGCCAGGGTCGAGTACAGCCCTTCGGGCCAGCTCGCCTGGCGGCCGAGCAGACAGTTGTCGCCATGGTTCACCAGCATGATGACGGCCGGGTCGGTACGGGGAAAATGCTGAACCCCGCAGGCCTCGTCGCTGCACTGGCGCACGTGGCCGGCCTCGCGGATATGGGCCGGGCTGCCGCAGACGCCGCAGAACCGGTGGCGCTGGTGCCAATACATGAGCCCGCGCGCCTGGGCCAGCAGGGAGGCCACGGGCGCCGCCATGAGGCCGCCGAATTCGCGCAGATCCCGAAACTCGCCATGATCCGCAAGGGCGCCCGCCGCCGGATCGTCATCGGCGGCCGAATAGTCGACGGCAAAATGGGCCACGGCGCCGTCGACGCCAAGCAAAACCACCGGGGCACCCTGGTCGACTGCGTCGGCAACCGCCTTGCGCGGTAGCATCACCGCCTGGGGCGGATCGTCGCCGCACACCAGATTGCGCCCCCGCCACACCGCCAGATAGCGGGCAGCCGGGTTGGCGAGATGGGCCTCGACCCAGCTCTCGTCGCTTCGCAACGGCGCCGCACGGTCGAGAATTCCTCCGGCATAGACATTGTTTCGCGCGATGGCGCGAGGGTTGCACAAGCCGCCCCGACAAGGCAAGCGCGGGGCCTAGGAGCCTTCCACGGTCCGTGATAATGAAACAGTGCCGATTGCCCCATTGACACCGGAGGAGATCATGCTCAATCACCGGACCCTGACGGTCAAGATTGACGTTCTGCGCGACTTTATGGAGCGCCTGTTGCAGGCCGTTGGAGTCGATGTCGAGACATCGCGCATCCTGGCCGGCATTCACCTGGAATCGGACCTCCGGGGCGTCAGTGTCCAGGGCTTCAATCACCTGATCAGCTCCCATCTCAATTACTACCGCAATGGCCACGCCGATCCGACAGCCAAACCCACCGTCGGCCAGGACGGCCCCAGCCACGCCCTGATCGACGGCAACGACGGGCCGGGGCCGCTCGCCATGCTGCTGGCTGTGGATACGGCCATCGCCAAGGCGCGGTCGTCGGGCATCGGCATCGTCGCGGTGACCAACAGCCACGACAGTTTTCACGCCGGTCTCTACGTGGAAAAGGTCGCCCAGGACGGGTTGATTTCGATGATGTTTTCCGACGATACGGTCCTGGTGGTCCATCCCCACGGCGGCGTCGAACCCAACATCGGCAGCAATCCCATGGCCTGGGCAGTGCCGACCCGGAGCGATCCCTTCGTCATCGACTTCACCCCCTGCGCCACCCTTCCGACTTATGTGCGCTACACCCAGCGCTATGAGGGTGCGCTGGAGCCCGGCGTCGCCCACGATGCCGACGGCAACCCGGCCAGCAATCCCTTCGCGGTGGCCAACGGCAAAGGCTATCAGGCTGACATCGGCGCCATCGACCCCGGCGGCCACCGGGGCTTCGGCATGCTCATGATGATCGATTTTCTGTCCGGCGCCTTCGCCAGCGCGGACATGGGCCTGGCCCACGTCACCAAGCCGGGCGCCGTGAAGGGACATATGCTCATGGCCTTCGATCCCGGCCTGTTCGGCAATTCAGGCTTTCGCGATCAGGTCCAGGCCCGCATCGACGAACTCAAGGCCTCAAAGACCGCGCCGGGGATCGACGCCATCCGCGTGCCTGGCGAAGGCAGCGCCGCGCGCCGCCGTGCTTCCCTGACGACGGGCGAAGTGATCATCGACGAAATCCTCTGGCGGGACGGCTTGAAGGTCGGCGAGGAGCTTGGTGTGCAGCCGCGCGAGTGACGATTGCTACCGAAGCGCCACTAGGCAGGCGTAGTTCTGGCCCGCGGTCGGGTCCTCGATGTTGGTCTCGAAAAGGGCGAGACATTGGGGATCGGAGAAGCCAGCATCGGCCAGCAGCTCGAGCTGGCGGGCGACGGGAAAGCGGCCGGGCTCGTACTCGAAAGTGGTGCCCACCGGCTTGATGAAATCGCCGTTCACCAGGACGCCGCCGGGGGGCAGGGTCTCGAAGCAGCGGGCATAGACGTCGGCGACCGCCTGCTGGCTGCCGAGGTCGTGGAGCGCCCAGGTCGATATCATGGCGCCGGGCTGTTGGCTGAGGGTGGCGGGCCAGGAATTGTCCATGAAGTTCGCCGATGTCAGGGTCACCCGGGCAATCGCCTCGCCAACTGTTTCGCGCGCGATATCGAACATGACATCGGAAAAATCAACCCCTTCATAGGTTATGGTTTCGTTGCGCTCGAGAATGTGGTGCGCCATGTAGCCGGGCCCGATACCGAGCTCGACCACATGGTTCGATGGCACGGTGGGCTTGGTGACTTGCTCGAGAATCAGGTCGAACAGTTCGAGTCGGGGCGCGGTCGGGACGAACCGGTCGGCCCAGCCCCGGACAAACGCGGCATCGTGAAACTCGTGCTCGGCGCCGACATATCCGCTCATGGTCAATCCTGTCCCGGTTTGCTGTCGCTGCCCCCTATATACAGGCCGCGGCGGTGGAAAAGCCAATGTTCGCTGCGAAAGGCTTGCGCCTGGCGCCCGGAAAGCTGATATATTGCGGTGGGAGACTGGCGACGGACGGGACCCTCGCCAACTCGGTCAGGTCCGGAAGGAAGCAGCCGTAACGAGATCGCCCCGGGTTGTTGTCCAGTCTTCCACCCGCCGTTTATCCGCCAACGCGAGCAGGAAGCCTGGTCAGGCCTAAATGAGTTCCGAGGATGTTCCCTACCGGGTTCTGGCCCGCAAGTACCGCCCGGCGGCTTTCGCCGAACTGATCGGTCAGGAGGCCCTGGTCCGCACCCTGACCAACGCCATCGAGAGCGGCCGCCTGGCTCATGGCTACCTGTTCACCGGGGTGCGTGGCGTCGGCAAGACGACCACCGCGCGGATCCTCGCCCGGGCGCTCAATTGCATCGGCGCCGATGGCGACAGCGGCCCCACGGTGAGCCCGTGTGGTGAGTGCGAGCCCTGTCAGGCAATCGCCGAGGACCGCCATGTGGACGTGCTGGAAATGGATGCCGCCAGCCACACCGGGATCGATGACATTCGAGATATAATCGACGGCGTGC
>JAYZAP010000111.1:0-3075 GCA_036339655.1 Pseudomonadota bacterium
GCGACCGCGGGCCGCCGACTGTTCGGCGGGAGCCCGCGTGGCGATTGAATGCAGGTCACCTTTACTGCGTAAAGCTGACCGGGCAATGTCCTAAAAGCCGGTGACGCCGGTATTGGTGGAATACTCGAAGTGCAGCGCTTCGTCGGGGAACACCAGCGGGTGGATGGCGTGGGCCGCCATGGCCGCCTCGGAGAAACCCGTGAGGATGAGCTTGAGCTTGCCGGGATAGGTGGTGATATCGCCGATGGCGAAAATTCCCGGGGCGCTGGTCGCCGCGGTCGCTGGGTCGACCACGATGTGCTTTTGTTCCAACGCCAGGCCCCACTCGGCGATCGGGCCGAGTTCCATGGCCAGGCCGAAGAAACACAGCAACGCGTCGGCCGGGAGCCGCCGCTCACCGCCATCAAGGTCACGCACGCCGACCGCCTCGAGACGGCCATCCCGGCCTTCGAGATGGTCGAGTTGATAGGGAATGACCAGTTCGAGGGCGCCGTCCGCGGCCAGTTTGTGCAGGCGCTCGACCATTTCGGGAGCGGCGCGAAACCGCGGACGGCGATGAACTACGGCAACGCTTTCCACGACCTCGGCCAGGGACACGGCCCAGTCGACTGCTGAATCGCCGCCACCGGCGATGACCACCCGTCGGCCGTGGAAATCCTCGCGCCGGCCGACCATATAGAACACACCCCGTCCCGGGTCGCCGGCGCCTTCGTAGTCACCGAGACCGTCCAGGGGCGGCCGGTTGGGACCGAAGGCGCCGCAGCCGGCGGCGACGATGATGGCCTGGGCCTGGATGGTCACCCCCTTCGAAGTGCCGACCCGCCAGCCGCCGCCGTCACCCGGCGACAGGGCGGTGACCTGCTGGCCCAGATGATAGACCGGCGCGAAGGGCGCCGCCTGTTCGACCAGCTTTTCGACCAGGGACTGGCCGTCGATACGGGCAAATCCGGGGATGTCGTAAATCGGCTTCTCGGGATAGAGCGCGGCGCATTGGCCGCCAACCATATCCAGGGCGTCGACCACGTGGCAGCGCATCTTGAGCATGCCGGCCTCGAACACCGCGAACAGCCCGACCGGGCCGGCACCGACGATGACGATATCGCTAGTATGGTCGGGCGTGGTCATGGCGTGGACTTAGTCCGTAACGGCGGCGGTTGTCTCGCCGCCTACCATGGCGGCGCAATCGCCGATTCGCAATAGCTCAACGGTTGCCGAACCGCGTCCCGGGACGCTACAAGATTGCTTATGCCAGCCACCGAAAGCGCCGACCTCATGCTCGCCGACCGCCATGCCACCCGACGCCTCGGCCGTCGCCTGGCGGCGCTGCTCGGCCCCGGCGACGTGGTCGGCCTGGGCGGCGACCTGGGGGCCGGCAAGACGACCCTGGCGCGCCACGTTATCACCGCCCTGGCGGGCCAGGCCATGGAGGTCCCGAGTCCGACTTTCACTCTGGTCCAGGCCTACGAGTTCGCCGCCTTCACCCTGTGGCATGTCGACCTCTACCGCATCGAACAGCCGACCGATGTGCTGGAACTGGGCCTCGACGAAGCCCTCGACCATGGCGTCTCGCTGATCGAGTGGCCCGAGCGCATGGGGCCGCTGATCCCGGCCGAGCGCCTCGACGTGATGCTGACCCAAGGACCGAAGCAAGAGTCCCGCCACGTTAGCCTGATGGCCCACGGCGTTTGGACCAGCCGGCTTTCGGACATCGCCGATGACTGATCGCAACGCGCTTATCGACCGCTTCCTGGCGGCCAGCGATTGGCCCGGCGCGGCCCGGGCGCCGCTGGCTGGCGATGCCTCGTTCCGGCGCTACGAGCGAATTACCGCGGGCCGCCGCATCGCCGTCCTGATGGACGCGCCGCCGGACCACGAAGACGTCCGGCCCTTCATGGCCATCGGCCGCTACTTGCGCGACCGGGGCTACAGCGCCCCGAAAATCCTGGCCGCCGACGAGGTCAACGGATTTCTCCTGCTTGAAGACCTCGGCGATGGCCTCTATGAGACATTGTTGCCCGACCATGGCGACGAAATGACGCTTTACGGCGGCGCCATCGACGTCCTCATCGACCTCCACGCCACGGCGCCGGCGATCTCGGCGCCGCTCTACGACGACGACAAAATGCTCGAGGAAGTCGGCCGCCTGCTCGACTGGTACCTGCCCACCGTGGCCGGCGTCACGGCGGACAAATCGTCGCGCGCCGCGTTCTTCGACGCCTGGCGTCGGGTCCTGCCGCTAGCCCGCGTGGTGCCCAACACCCTGGTGCTCATGGATTACCACGCCCCCAACCTGTTGTGGCTGCCCGACCGCGCGGGGATTCGGCGGGTCGGCCTGCTCGACTTCCAGGACGCCACCATCGGCCCCCTGGCCTACGACGTGGTGTCGCTGCTCGAACACCCGCGCCGCGATGTCGACCCGGCCACGGTGACCGCCATGAAAACGCGCTATCTGGCGGGTCGGCCGGAACTCGACCCGGCGGCCTTCAATGCCGCCTATGCGGTCATCGGCGCCCAGCGCAACACCCGCCTGACCGGTACCTTCGCCCGGCTGTGGAAGCGCGACGGCAAGGCCTGGTACCTCGATCATCTGCCGCGCGTATGGCGCCTGCTCGAAGCCAGCCTGACCCACCCCGCCCTGGCCCCGGTCAAGCAATGGTTCGACCAGGCCGTGCCGGCGGTCAAGCGCGGCCGCCCCACATGACCGGACCATCGTCCTTGGCCACGGCCATGGTGCTGGCGGCGGGCCGCGGCGAACGCATGCGGCCGTTCACCGACACCACGCCGAAGCCCCTGGCCACGGTCGCTGGCAAGGCGCTCATCGACCACGTGCTCGACCGCCTGGCCAAGGCCGGAGTCGAGCGCGCGGTGGTCAACCTGTGGTACCTGGGTTCCGTGATCGAGCGTCATCTGGTGGACCGCCAAAAACCACGGATTATCTTGTCCCGCGAAGACCGCCTGCTCGACACCGGCGGCGGTGTCGTCCAAGCCCTGCCGAAATTGGGGTCTGACCCCTTTTATGTGCTGAGCAGCGATACCTTGTGGCACGAGACCGGGACACCGGCCCTGGCGCGGCTC
>JAYZAP010000112.1:0-2927 GCA_036339655.1 Pseudomonadota bacterium
GGGGTGGACGCTATGCCCTGGCCGCCACGCTTGCCGGTCAGGGCAGCGGCCAGGGGCAGGGTCGCGGCCACCAGGATGGCGAACAAGACCAGGGTGGTAACCCAGCCATAGTCGGCCAGAAAGGACTGGCCGAGCGGCACCATGAGAAGCTGGCCGGCCGAGCCGCCGGCGGCGCCGATTCCGAGGAACAGGCTGCGCCGTTCCTCGGCCACGCTGCGCCCGATGACCGCCAGGATGACCCCGAAGCTGGTGCCGCTGAGGCCGGTGCCGACCAGCATGCCGGCGGTCAGGGTCATCTCGCCGGGCGTTGTCGCCTGAGACATGAGAAACAGGCTGAGGGACAGCAGGATGGTACAACCGGTGATCACCCGGCCCGAGCCGTATTTATCGGAGAGTGCGCCGGCGACCGGCTGGGAGAGGCCCCAAAACAGGTTCTGAATGGCCACCGCGAACGCGAAAATTTCTCGTCCCCAGCCGAGATCGCTGCTGATCGGCTGAAGAAACAACCCGAACCCGGACCGCGTGCCGAACGACACCATCATGATGATGGTGCCGAACACCAGAATTATGATGGGTGTGCGCCAGGTTGGATGTCGTTTTCCGGCGGCTTCCGTCACAGCATGGCTTCGATCAGATACGGACCCCGGGAGGCCAGTCCAGCGGCGATCTGGCTGTTGAGCTCATCGGCGGTGGTTGCGCGGCCGGCCTCGACCCCCATGCCGCGTGCCAGCGTCACGTAGTCGAGTACCGGCCGGTCAAGGTTAAGCATGTCCATGGCTTTGCGTCCCGGATTCTTGGCCCCGACGTTGGTCAATTCGTGGTGCAGACAGGCATAGGAGCGGTTGTTGAACAGCACGGTGGTAATGTCGAGGTTCTCTCGGGCCTGGGTCCACAGTCCCTGAATGGTGTACATGGCGCTGCCGTCGGCCTGGAGTGCCACCACCCTGCGGTCGGGACAGGCCACCGCCGCGCCGACTGCCAGAGGGAGGCCGATACCGATGGAACCACCGGTGATCTGCAGCCAGTCGTGGGGCGGGGCGCCGCGGGTGGCGCCGGGGACGCCGCGCCCCGAGGTGATGCCTTCGTCGACCACAATGGCCTGCTCGGGCAGCAGGGCGCCAACGGTCGCCGCGACCGACTCGATTGTCAGTTCACCGCTCGGCAGCGAGGGCCGCGCCGGCACTTCAGGCGCGGCGCTGCCGGGCGGCGCGCCGACCTCCTCGGCCAGCCACGCCAGGGCGCCCACCAGGTCATCCCCGATGGTTGCCAGGCGGTGAATCTGGCAGCCCTCCGGCGACAGCAGGCTAGGCTTGTCCGGATAGGCGAAAAACGCCACCGGCGCCTTGGCTCCGACCAGAATGATGTGCTGGACGTCGGCCAGCACCGTCAGGGCCTGATCGATTGGGTAGGGCACCGCCGTTACCCGGACACGGCCGGCGCCGCGCTCGGTCCGGCCGTTGGAGGTCTGGCTCATGAGGCGGGCGCCGGTGGCGGTGGCGATGCGGCCGGCGGCGTCGAGCCCGGCCTCGCGCAGCGCTGCGCCGGTCATCAGCACGACGCAGGTCTCGCCACTGCGCAGCGCGGCGGCGGCCTCGGCGATGGCCGCGTCGCTGACCGTCGGGCGGCCGGCAATCGCCGGCACCGCGGCCGGGCCTTCAGCCTCGTTCCAGGCGGTGTCGGCGGGCAGAATCAGGGTCGCCACCTGGCCCGGCGGGGCCATGGCGGCGGCAATGGCATCGGCGGTGTCGCCGGCCACGGCGGTTGCGCTAGGCGAGGTCCGCACCCAGTGGGACACCGGCCCAGCGATGCCTTCGATGTCGGCGGTAAGCGGCGCATCGTGCTTGAGATGATAGGTGGCGTGGTCGCCGACCACGTTGACCACCGGGCTGAACGCCTTCTTGGCGTTGTGCAAGTTGGCCAGGCCGTTGCCCAGGCCGGGTCCCAGGTGGAGCAAGGTCGCCGCCGGTTTATCGGCCATGCGGGCGTAGCCGTCGGCGGCGCCGGTGACGACGCCCTCGAACAAGCCGAGCACGCAGCGAATGCCGTCGACCCGGTCAAGCGCCGCAACAAAATGCATCTCCGAGGTGCCGGGATTGCTGAAACAGACGTCGACGCCGCCGCCGACCAGGGTTCGTGTGAGGCTCTCAGCGCCGTTCATTGTGTTGTGTCCTCGTTGGGAATCAACCGGTGGGGCCGACCACGACCTGACGCTGCTCGCCGAGGCCCACGACGTCGACAGTCACTACGTCGCCGGGCTGGAGGAAGCGTGGCGGCGTGCGGCCGGCGCCGACCCCCGGCGGCGTGCCGGTGATAATCACGTCGCCGGCTGCTAGGGTCATGAAAAAACTGATGTAGCTGATGAGATGGGCAACACAGAAGATCATCTGGTCGGTCGAGCTGTCCTGCATAGACTCGCCGTTGACTTCGAGGTGCACGCGCAGCGTCTGGGGGTCGGGGACCCGATCGGCGGTTACCAGCCAGGGGCCGAGCGGGGCGAAGCTGTCGCAGCTCTTGCCCTTCTGCCAGTCGCCACCGCGGTTGGACTGGAAATCGCGCTCCGAGACATCATTGGCGACACAGTAGCCGGCCACATGGGAAAGCGCGTCGGCTTCGTTCACGTATCGCGCGGTGGTGCCGATGACGACCGCTAGCTCGGCTTCCCAGTCGACCTGGGAGGCGCCGCGCGGCATCACGATATCGCCGTTGGGATCGTTGAGCGACGTGGTCTGCTTGGCGAACAGGATCGGCTCGTCGGGCACCGCCTCGCCGCTCTCCGCCGCGTGGTCCGCGTAGTTGAGACCGACGCCGACGATCTTGCCGATGCCACAGAGCGGTGGTGCCAGACGCGGGCTGCTGGCGACCAGGGGCAGCGACTTCGGGTCAAGCACCCGCAGCTGGTCGAGGGCCGCCGGCGCCAAATTCTCACC
>JAYZAP010000113.1:0-3027 GCA_036339655.1 Pseudomonadota bacterium
CCAGGGAAATCAGCCCGCCTTATAGACTGCCGGGGGCACTTGGTCGAGGGCCGGGGCTTGTGCCCAGCCACGGCGGCGGCTAACAAGGTCGCCCATGACCAGCACTCTAAAAGACGGCGATATCTGGGTCTTCGGCTACGGCTCCCTCATGTGGCGGCCCGGCTTCTCCCACCTGGAAGTGGCGCCGGCGCTGCTCCATGGCTATCACCGGGCATTCTGTATCTACTCGGTGCACCACCGGGGCAGCCGCGAGCGCCCCGGATTGATTCTCGGCCTCGACCGCGGCGGTTCCTGCCGGGGCCGTGCCTTTCGCGTGGCAGCGGCCGATGCCGAAGCCACCATCGCCTACCTCGACGACCGCGAACTGGTAACTCATGTCTATCGCCGGCGCACCATTCCCGTGGTCATCAGCGGTGGCCGTATCGCCACCGTCTGCTACGTCGCCGACCCGGGCCACGAGCAATACGCCGGAACCCTGCCGCTGGCCGAGGCAGCCAGCATCATCCGCGGTGCCGAGGGTGTCTCGGGCAACAACCCCGACTACCTGCGGAGCACCGTCGAACACCTCGATGAACTAGGCATCGCCGACGGACCGATCCATGAATTGATGGCGTTGGTCGGGGAGTAGGCGCGCTAGCGACCTAGGCGCATTTCGAATAGCCGCAAGATGTACACATGTCGCAGCCTTCCTGGTGGATCAAGCTGGGCATGGAGCATTTCGGGCAGCGCCGGAAGCGCGAGTCACGGGTTTCGTCGCCGGCCGCCTTGGGCAAGGCCTCGGCCACGGGGGATTCGGCGCCTGGCGCGGGCATGAAGCCGATATCGATCATGTGGCGCTCGATGACGTCGCCGATGGCGGCCAGGATCGACGGCACATAGCGGCCCTCGACCCACTGGCCGCCGCGCGGGTCGAACACCGCCTTGAGCTCGTCGAAAACGAAGGAGACGTCGCCGCCGCGGCGGAACACGGCGCTGATCATACGAGTCAGGGCCACGGTCCAGGCGTAGTGCTCCATGTTCTTGGAGTTGACGAACATCTCGAAGGGCCGGCGGCGGCCGTCCATGATGATGTCGTTGATGGTGATGTACATGGCGTGGTCGCTCTCCGGCCAGCGCACCTTGTAGGTCGCACCGGGCAGCTCCTCCGGGCGGCTCAGGGGCTGGGTCATGTAGACCACGCCGCCGGCCTCGAAGTGATCCTCGGGCGGCGGTTGGGTTTTGAGCGGCAGCTCGGCCTGGCGTCCGTCGTCCTTGGTATCGCTCGGCGCCTCAAGCACGGCGCCGGTCACCGAGTTGGGCCGGTAGGTGGTGCAGCCCTTGCAGCCCATGGCGTAGGCCTGGTGGTAGATGTCTTTGAAGTCGTCGAAGGCGATACCCTCGACGACATTGATGGTCTTGGAGATCGAACTGTCGACCCGGGTCTGAACCGCCGCCTGAATGCGCAGGTGGTCTTGCGGCGTCAGGTGTTCGACATCGACGAAGGCGTCCGGCAGGGGTGCGGTCTCGCCGTGCAGGCGGCGGAACAGGCGGTAGGCGTAGTCGCTGACCTCCTCGACGCTTTGACTGCCGTCGGGCAAAAGCAGGTTGCGGGTATAGGAATAGCTGAACACCGGCTCGAGCCCCGACGAGACGTTGTCGGCAAGCAGTGAAATCGTCCCGGTCGGTGCCACCGAGGTCAGCAGGGCATTGCGAATGCCATGGCCGTGGATGGCGTCGCGAATATCGTCGTCGAGAGCCTGGGCCGCCTCGGTGGCGAGATAAGCCTCGGCGTCATAAAGCGGAAAGGCGCCCTTTTCGGCGGCCAGCTCGGTCGACACCAGATACGCGGCGCGTTGCAGCCGGTGCATCCATTGGTCGACCAGATCGAGCGACGCGGCCGAGCCATAGCGCGTGCCGCACATGACAAGAGCGTCGGCCAGACCAGTGACGCCGAGGCCGACGCGGCGCTTGGCCCGGGCCTCGCGGGCCTGGGCCTCGAGCGGGAAATTGGAGACATCGATGGCGTTGTCGAGCATGCGCACGGCGGTGCGGGTCAACCCGTCGAGAGCGTCGAGGTCCATAGCGGCGCCGGCCTCGAACGGCGCCTCGACCAACCGCGCCAGATTGATCGACCCCAACAGGCAGGCGCCATAGGGCGGCAAGGGCTGTTCGCCACAGGGATTAGTGGCATTAATTTTCTCTATATACGCCAGTGGATTGCGGCGGTTGATGCGGTCGATGAAGATGACGCCGGGCTCGGCGTAGGCATAGGTGGCGCGCATGATTTTGTCCCACAGATCGCGGGCTGAGACGCTGCCGTGGATGACCCCGCCGAAGGTCAGTTCCCAGGCCCGGTCGGCGGCCACCGCGTCCATGAAGGCGTCACTCACCAGCACCGAGAGGTTGAACATGCGCAGGCGGCCGGGCTCGCGCTTGGCGTCGATGAAGGCCTCGATGTCCGGGTGGTCGCAGCGCAGGGTCGCCATCATGGCGCCGCGGCGGTGGCCGGCGCTCATGATGGTGCGACACATGGCGTCCCACACGTCCATGAACGTCAATGGTCCCGAGGCGTCGGCACCCACGCCCTTCACTAACGCGCCTTTGGGTCTGAGCGTCGAGAAGTCGTAGCCGATGCCGCCGCCCTTTTGCATGGTCAGTGCGGCTTCCTTCAGATGTTCGAAAATGCCAGCCATATCGTCTGGGATCTCGCCCATGACGAAGCAGTTAAACAGTGTCACCTCGCGATCCACGCCGGCCCCAGCGACGATTCGCCCAGCGGGTAGAAACTTGAAATCCTTAAGTGCTTCAAGGAAACAATCGGACCAAAAGTCGGTGTCGCCCTCGGGCGCCGCGAGCGCCTCGGCGATGCGTCTCCATGTCGCGTCCAAGGTTGCGTCCACGGGCTGGCCATCGGCTCCCTTGAGGCGATATTTCATGTCCCAGATTAAGCGGGATATCGCGGTTGTTGGTTTCATCGATCCTCCCAGTGGCTCCCTTTGAGTATAATTCACTGGTCCCTTTTTCGTCAATAATGTTCTTGTTATGTTT
>JAYZAP010000114.1:0-5984 GCA_036339655.1 Pseudomonadota bacterium
AGGCCCGGCGCCTGACCGATAGCGTCGAACGGCAGCATGGTCACGGTGAGGCCGACGACCGCGGCGAAGGTGAAGAACGAGAACACGTTCTCGAACAGGGTCACGTCGGGCGCCATGCGAACCCGCGTCGAGCCACAGGCCCAGAATATCCCCGCCGTCAGCGCCATCCAGTCGCCGACATTACCCGGCACCGGTAGGCTGCCGTCGCCGCCGAGCAGAACGTAGATGCCGCAGAACCCCAGGACGATGGCGAGAACCCGCGCGGCGGTCAGACGCCGCTTCATGATGGTGATCTCCAGCACCGTGGCGAAGGTCGGCGAGAAGTAGAACAAGATAATCGAGCGTGCGACCTCAGTAAGCAGCAGGCTGTCGGCATAGAGCGCGAAGGCGCCGCCGGTGAATAGCGCCGTTTTCCATTGGGCCAGGCCGGTCGGTCGGCCGCGCAGCGCCAGCCAGACTGCCATGGGCGCCATAACCAGCATGGGGGTGAGAAACTGTCCGACGCCGGCCCAGGCGGCGCCGAGGCCGGCATCCTCGAAGGCCCGGATGGGAATCCAGAACAGCCCCCAGAAGGCGGCGGACGCCACCAGCATGATGGACGGCGCCAGTTGCCCCTGCTCCAACGGCTTCATGGCCGTTCCTCGGGTTTCCCGGTGGTAGGACGCGGCGATTTCATAGCGCCCGGTTAAAGCATTGCCTTGTCCTCCCGTCTACTAGCCCTTGATATCGCTGGCCGGACCTGCTGTAACCTCCGCCTCGCACGCACCCCGAAGCACCTTCGGAACCCAATCATGGTCACGACTGTCAGCCTCTACGAATACGACCGGCTCGACGCCGATGAGCGCGCCGCGCTGCTGGTGCGCTCGGAAGCCGACCTGAGCGACTATATGACGCGGGTCAAACCGATTATCGCGGCGGTGCGGGCCGAAGGCGACGAAGCCCTGGCCCGCTTCGCCGGCGAATTCGATAACGCGACTGTCGAGGTCGGCAATCTCAAGGCCACCGAGGCCGATTTCGAGGCCGCCACGGCACGGCTCGAGCCCGACGTGACCGCGGCCATCGAGTACGCGGTCGACAACATCCGGCGCTTTCACGAGGCGCAAAAACCGGAAGACCAGTGGATGAACGAAATCCGCCCCGGCGCCTTCGCCGGCGACCGCTTCCGGCCCATACCATCGGTCGCCTGCTATGTGCCCCGGGGCAAGGGCTCGTTTCCGAGTGTTGTCATGATGACGGCGGTGCCCGCCGTGGTCGCTGGCGTCGGGCGCATCGTCATCGTCACGCCGCCGGGACCGAACGGCCGGATTGATGACGCCACCCTGGTCGCCGCCCGCCTCGCCGGGGTCTCCGAGGTCTACAAATGCGGCGGCGCCCAGGCCATCGCGGCGGTCGCCTACGGCACCGCCACCGTGCCCCGGTGCCACAAGGTGGTCGGCCCCGGCAGCCCCTACGTGGGCGCCGCCGTTCGGCTGCTCGCCGACGTCATCGAGCGCGGCACGCCGGCCGGCCCCAGCGAATCGATTATCCTGGCCGACAGCACCGCCAACCCACGCATCGCGGCGCTGGATACCATCATCGAATCCGAGCACGGGCCGGATTCGTCGACCTATCTGGTGACCGACAGCCGCGCCCTGGCCGACGCCGCCGGCGCCGCAATTCCCGAATATTGGAACCAAATGGGCGAGCGCTGGGCCGGCCATTCCCAGGCGGTCCTCGGCGGTGTCCAGGGCGGTATCGTGGTGACCCCGGACATGGACACGGCCATCGGCTTCGTCAACGACTACGCGCCGGAGCACCTGCAAATCCTCGGCGCCGACCCGCACGCCTATCTTGAGCGCATCGAAAACGCCGGCGAAATCCTGCTCGGCGACCACACCCCCGGCACCCTGGGCAACTTCGTGCTCGGCCCCAACGCGGTGCTGCCGACCTCGGGCGCCGCCATGACCCACTCGGCGCTATCGGTGTTCGACTTCATGAAGCGCAGCTCGGTGGCCTACGTGACTGCCGCCGGCTACCCGGAAATGGCGCGCCACGCCAGGGTGCTGGCAACCTACGAAGGCTTCGACGGCCACGCCAACGCGGTCTCCCCATTGCGCGACGAGGCTCTCGACGACTAGGCTGCGCCCCTGCATTGTTTTTGCCCCGGGGAGGCCGCCATGACTGATCTTTCGCAATACGACGACGCCTGGTTCGAGGGCGCCGAGCGCTCGGTGAACAACTGGTTCTGGCACGGCGTGCCGACCCTGTTCCGCTGTGCTTATGACAAGGACCCGGCGAACTGCGATATCGGCCTAGTCGGTGTGCCCCACAGCTCGGGCAACGGTTCGACCGAGCGCGACCAGCATCTCGCGCCCCGGGCCATGCGCCACGTCTCGGGCTTATACCAACGCGCCCACAACGAATTCGGCATCGTCCCCTGGGACGTCTGCCGGATCAACGACCTGGGCGACGTGCCGCTGCCCGAAGCCATGGTCAACGACGTCTGCGTCGAGCACATGGAGGCATTCTTCAAACGCCTCGATGCGGCCGGCACATTTCCGGTCTCGATCGGAGGCGACCACGCCATCACCGGCCCCATCCTCAAGGCGATCGCCGGCGAGAACGCCAACATCAGCGGCGGCCGCAAGGCGGCCCTGGTCCACTTCGATTCCCACACCGACGCCTATGAGCAGATGCCCCACTGGCTCGGCTCGAAGCGCTCGGCCGCCCACTGGGCCGCTTATCTGGTGCGCGAATGCCACGTCGACGCCGGGCGCAGCGTACAGATCGGCATTCGCGGCAACACCAAGACCCTGGACTACCGCGCCGCCAGCGACGATCTCGGCTACCGCGTTGTTTCCATGAAGGAATACCACCAACTCGGCGTCGAGCGGACAATCGACCTGATCCGCGAGCGGGTCGGCGACGCACCGGTTTACATCACCTTCGACATGGACGCCTTCGACCCGTCCATCGCCCCGGCGGCGGCCAACATCCAGCCCGACGGCACCGGCTTCTTCATGGAGGAAACCCTGGCCATCCTCGACGGCCTGCGCGGCCTCGAGGTTATCGGCGGCGACGTGGTCTGCATCGTTCCCACAAAGGACAACCCCAACAACATCACCTCGCTCAACGGCATGGTCATCATGCACGAACAGATTTCGCTGATCGCCGACCGGATAAAGGGCTAGAGCCTTCAGGTTGCCCATGGCCAAACCGGACGTCTACATCGACCTCCATCTGGCGCTGCTGAAGGACGGCTGCGTGGTCATGGGAAAGCGGTTCAATACCACGTTCGGCTCCGGCCAATACCACGTCCCGGCGGGGCATCTGGAAATCGACGAAACAATCATCGACGGCCTTATCCGCGAGGCCCGGGAAGAAACCGGCATCGAGATCTCAGCCGACGCCCTCGAACTCGCCCATGTCATGCACTTTCGCGGTGAGACCGACTGCCTGTCGCTGTTTTTCACCGCCGCGCGCTGGCAGGACACCATCAAAAATCGCGAGCCGGACAAATGTGCCGGTTGGGAATGGCTTCCAACCGACGCCCTTCCCGAAAACATCATGCCCTACGCCCGGCAAGCCATTGCCGACCTCCCGGCCGGCCGCCGTCTCGGCCTATTCGGTTGGCCGGACTGATCGACGCCTCACACTGAATCCAAATCGAAACGCTCGCGGAGGAACGGCACCGCGTCGGGGTCGACATCGGTGTCCAGCTCGCGAGCGTAGCGGTGGCCTTCGTAGACCGCATGGGCGATGGTTGCCGGGCCGTAGCAGTCGCCGATGCGTTTGACCGATGGTATGCCGCCATCGGCCGCCAGTTCGTAGTAGAGCGCGTCGTTGGGCAGGCGGCCGGTTACCGAGACCACGCTGGCATTGCGGGTCACTGTGGCGCAGGTCAGGGTTTCGACCATGTCGACGGTGCCGTCACCGACCGCCGACAGGCGGTGGCGGGCGAGGATTTCGATGCCGAGGTCGACCATGCGGCGCTCGATTTTTTCCTGCTCCAGGGTGTACTCGGTCCATTCCGCGACGCACATTGCCGGGGTCGCCAGGGTCACCTCGTGGCCTTCGCCGCGCAGCAGCTCGGCGATGATGTTGCCCATGTAGTAGTGGTCGTCGTCGTAGACGATGACGGGACCGTCCGGACGTTTGCCGGTCATGATGTCATCGGGCGTCAACACGCTGGCGCCATCGGCGCCGGGCACCGGGAACAGGTTGGCTCGACCCATGCCGTCCGGGCGCCACCCCGAGCCGGTGGCGATGGCCACGTGATCGGCGCCCAGCTCGCGGACTTGCTCAGCGGTCATGTCACTGGCCAGGAAGATCTCGACATTGGCCATCTCGCGCATCTGGCCGACCCGGTAGTCGCGCACCCGGGCCCAGGCAGCGAGGCCCGGCAGGGCACTTTCCAGGGTGACCCGGCCGCCGAGTTGATCACCGGCCTCGGCCAGGGTGACCTGATAGCCGCGCTGACCGAGTGCCCGCGCCGCCTCGAGCCCGGCCGGGCCGGCCCCGACCACCAGCACATGTGAGTCGGAACCCTTGGCCGGGATGTTCTCTGGATGCCAGTCCTTGCGCCATTCCTCGCCCTGGGTCGGGTTTTGGGTGCAGCGCAGCGGCGCGCTCATATTGTTCCAGGCGGCGCAGATATTGCAGCCGATGCACTCGCGGATATCCTCGGGGCGGCCTTCCTCGATCTTGCGCGGCAGGAACGGGTCGGCGATGGACGGCCGCGCCGCGCCGATGATGTCGACCACGCCGCGGCGGATCGCCGAGACCATGGTGTCCGGCGAAGTGTAGCGGCCGACCGTGGCCACCGGCTTGGTGGTGACCTGCTTGACGAAGCCGACGAATTCCTCCTGATAGCCCTCCTCGGCGAACCGCGAGGTCATGGAATCGTTGGACCAGTCAGAGACGTTGACGTCCCACATGTCGGGCAGCTCGGCCAGCATTTCGACCGCCTCGCGGCCCTCGCCGGTGAATTCTAAGCCATCGGCGCCCATCATTTCGTCGACCGCGAAGCGCACCACCACGCCCATGGTATCGCCGACCGCGTCCTTGGTCTCCTCAATGAGTTCGCGGAACAAGCGCAGGCGGTTCTCCAGGCTGCCGCCGTACTCGTCAGTGCGGTGATTGTGGCGCTTCGACAAAAAGTGGGTCGGCATGGTGCCGTCGTGGCCCGAGTAGACCACGACGATGTTGAAGCCGGCGTCGCGGGCGCGGATTGCCGTGTTGCGGTGCCAGCGGCGGTAGTCGCGAATATCGGACTTATCCATGGCGCGGGCCTGGACCGGGCTGTAGCGCGACGACACCGGCCGGTGCATGGGCCCGATGGGCACTTCGCGGCTGTAGAGGTTGGCCGACGAGAGCGCGTTATGGACCAGCTCAATGGCGGCCAGGCTGCCGTGGGCCTGAACCGCCTCGGCCATGCGCGCCAGATAGGGCTTGTCACCGTCGTCCCACAACCGCGTCTCCGTATAGGGCGTGATATCGGCTGTGTGGTGAATGTCGCACTGCTCGGTGGCGACAATGCCCCAGCCGCCCTCGGCCTTCATGCCGCGCATATGGGCCATGGCGGTCGGGTTGACCCGCCCCATGCCGTTGCAATGGGGCACCTGGTAAAACCGGTTCCGTGTTGAGACAGGACCAATTTTGACCGGTTCGAACAGCACATCGTATTGCGGATCGCGCGCCATGGGAGACCTCCTAGAATACTGTTATTGTTGTCAAAATACCGAAGTTTCGATGATGTCTACGCCACGATTCCTGCCCGACCCGCCAACCGGCGAGCCGCGGATCTGTTCCAACGACGTCACCATGGACGACCGGGGCCTCTTGTACCTGATCGACCGCCGCCGGGACAATCCAAATGGGCGATTTTACGGGTGT
This sequence comes from Pseudomonadota bacterium, assembly GCA_036339655.1. Lineage (GTDB taxonomy): Bacteria > Pseudomonadota > Alphaproteobacteria > JAAXGF01 > JAAXGF01 > JAYZAP01. Next base: position 5,875 of record JAYZAP010000114.1, read on the forward strand.
TGACAGTCTCGACCATCAGCGTGGATCGGGCGAGTCCAGGTGCAGGCCCGCTTCATTCCAGGCGTTGAAGCCCCCCTCAAAGTGGCGTACCGGCGCGAGGCCCATGTCCT
>JAYZAP010000115.1:0-5704 GCA_036339655.1 Pseudomonadota bacterium
CGTCGGTCAGGGTTTGCGGGCGCAGGCGGTCGGCAAGGGGCCGCGGCGCCTGGGATTCAAAAAGCGTGGTCATGGGCGCCTCGCCCTGTGGGGACGTGCGCCACTAGGCATGCTTGAAGTCTAGCCCTCGGCCTCGTCGTCACCCTCGACCGGCCCTGAGTCCAGGCCCTTGGCGTCAGGGTCGCGGTCGACCAGTTCGATGACCGCCAGGGGCGCGGCGTCGCCGTAGCGGAAGCCGGCCTTGAGCACCCGGGTGTAACCGCCGGACCGCTCGGCGTAACGCGGACCCAGGGTCTCGAACAGCTTTCCCGTGACCGTATCATCACGCAACACCGACAACGCCTGGCGTCGGGCGTGAAGGTCACCACGCTTGCCCAGGGTGATGAGCTTGTCGACCACCGGGCTCAATTCCTTTGCCTTGGGCAGGGTGGTGGTGATTTGCTCGTGCTTGAGCAGCGCCACCGCCATGTTGGTGAACATGGCCTTGCGATGGCTCGAGGTGCGGTTGAGCTTACGGCCGCTCATTCCGTGACGCATGACGTTTGTCCTTATTCTCTGACCAGTCGATCCGACGGCGTCGCCGGGCCGGCCTAGTAGGGTTCCTCGAGGCGCTTGGCGAGCTCTTCGACGTTTTCGGGCGGCCAGTTGGTGATTTCCATGCCCAGGGTAAGGTCCATGTGGGTCAGGACCTCCTTGATCTCGTTCAAGGACTTGCGGCCGAAGTTCGGCGTCCGCAGCATTTCCTGTTCGGTCTTCTGAACCAGATCGCCAATGTAGACGATGTTGTCGTTCTTGAGGCAGTTGGCCGAACGCACCGAAAGCTCCAACTCGTCGACCTTGCGCAACAGGTTGGGATTGAACGCCGGCTCTGGCGCATCGACCGGCGCGCGGGCGGCATGGGGTTCCTCGAAGTTGACGAACAACTGAAGCTGGTCCTGGAGGATACGCGCCGCCAGGGCGACCGCGTCCTCGGGCGCCACCGCGCCGTCGGTCTCGACCTTCATGGACAGCTTGTCATAGTCAGTGACCTGGCCGACGCGGGTGTTGTCGACCTTGTAGGACACCTTGGTCACGGGGCTGAACAGGGCATCCACGGGAATCAGCCCGATGGGCGCGTCCTCGGCCCGGCTCAGGGACGCCGGGACGTAGCCCTTCCCCGTCTCCACGGTCATCTCCATGGAGAGCTTGACACCTTTGTCGAGGGTGCAGATGTGGTGGTCGGGATCGAGCACCTCGATGTCGTGGCCGGTCTCGATGGACGACGCGGTCACTTCGCCCGGTCCCGAGGCCTTGAGGACAATGCGCTTAGGTCCTTCGCCATGCATCCGAAGCGCGATGGCCTTGAGATTGAGCACCAGGTCAGTGACATCCTCGCGGACACCGGGGATCGATGAGAACTCGTGCAGCACCCCGTCGATCTGCACTGACGTAATGGCCGCGCCCTGAAGTGACGACAGCAGAATACGCCGGAGCGCATTGCCCAGCGTCAGTCCGAAGCCGCGCTCGAGCGGCTCGGCGACGATGGTAGCCGTGCGTAGCGCGTCGGAGCCGACATCAATATCGAGCTTGGTCGGTTTGATAAGCTCTTTCCAATTGTTCTGAATCACGTATTTGACCCCACGATCAATGGCGGAGCGGTCCCCGCCGTGAATGAATTTCTGTTTGCCCCTGTACCAGTTCCGCTGCGGCGGAACCTCTGGCCCGGATTAGACGCGACGACGTTTCGGTGGCCTACAACCGTTATGCGGAATCTTGCTGACATCACGGATCGTGGTGATGACAAAACCCACCGCCTGCAGCGCACGCAACGCCGATTCCCGTCCCGAACCTGGACCCTTGACTTCAACATCGAGGGTTTTCATGCCGTGTTCCTGGGCTTTGCGGCCGGCGCTCTCACTAGCCATCTGGGCGGCGTAGGGCGTCGACTTGCGCGAACCCTTGAAGCCTTGTCCGCCGGCCGAGGCCCAGGCGATGGTGTTGCCCTGGGCATCGGTGATGGTGATGATAGTGTTGTTGAACGTGGCGTTCACATGGGCCACGCCCGACGTAATATTTTTGCGTTCGCGTCGCTTGACCCGCGCTCCGGTTTCCTTGGCCATATTGGTCCCCTATTTCTTCTTGCCGGCGATCGGCCGCGACGGGCCCTTGCGGGTGCGCGCGTTGTTGTGGGTATTCTGACCCCGCACCGGCAGTCCGCGGCGATGACGCAGGCCGCGATAGCAGCCCATGTCCATCAGCCGCTTGATATTCATCGCCACGGTACGCCTAAGATCACCTTCGACCGTGTAGTCGCTGTCGATGACTTCGCGGATCTGTATGACCTCGTTCTCGGCCAATTCGTTGACCCGGCGCTCGGGCGGCAGGTTGATTTTGGAACAAATCACGCGCGCCTTGGTGCGGCCGATCCCATGGATATAGGTCAACGCGATATCGATGCGCTTATTGGTCGGTATGTTGACACCGGCAATACGGGCCACGGCTATTTCTCCTTATTCACGACACGGCGCGCCGGACAACCGGGCACGACCATCGCGCACAACATATGCGGGGAACGGAGCGCGATTATAGGTATCAGTTCCATCTAGTCAATCGCCTCCGCAATGATTGATGACCGCCGCGATCTGGCGCGTCACGTCGTCGATTTCGGCCATGCCGTCGACCGTGCGAAGCAACCCCTGGGCCTCGTAGTACGGCAATAGCGGCGCGGTCTCGGAATTGTAGACGTCGAGGCGCACGGTCATGGCTTCCGGGGTGTCGTCGGGACGCCGCGTGAACTCGGTACCGCCGCAGTTGTCACAAACACCCTCGACCGCCGGCCGAGTGAATTCGTCGTGGTAGGCGACGCCGCAGGTGGGGCAGGAAAAGCGGCCCGCAATGCGCTCGATGAGGCGGGCCTCGTCGACGTCCATATGAACCACGTGGTCGACCTTGAGACTGGTGTCGTCGAGGACCTCGTCGAGCGCTTCGGCCTGGGCCAGACTGCGCGGGAAGCCGTCGAGAAGAAAGCCGCCGGCGCAGTCGGGCATGGTGAAGCGTTCGGTGATGATGCCGACGACGATATCGTCCGACACCAGCTTGCCCGAAGCCACTACAGCCTCGGCCTTACGACCGACTTCACTGCCCGAAGCGATGGCGGCGCGCAGCATGTCGCCGGTGGATAGCTGCACCACGCCCTCGGACTTGACAATACGTTGGGCCTGGGTGCCCTTGCCGGCGCCCGGTGGGCCGAGAAGAATCAGGTTCATCCCCGTCTCCCCCGCAGCTTCGACTTCTTTATCAGCCCCTCGTATTGGTGGGCCAGCAGGTGCGAATGGATCTGCGCCACCGTATCCATGGTGACGGTGATGACGATAAGCAACGAGGTACCGCCGAAATAGAATGGCAGAGCGTACTGCGCCGTAAGAATTTCCGGCAGCAGACATACCGCCGCCAGGTACATGGCGCCGACCACGGTCAGCCGGGTCAGCACATAGTCGAGATACTCTGCGGTGTTCCTGCCCGGCCGGATGCCCGGCACAAAGCCGCCGTTCTTCTTGAGATTGTCCGCGGTGTCGGCGGGATTGAAGACCACCGAGGTATAGAAGAAGGCGAAAAAGATAATGCCGGACATATAGAGGGCGATAAACAGCGGCTGGCCGCGGCCCAGGTAGGCATTGACCGCCGACATCCACTCGGGACCCTGGCCGGCATTGAAGCCGGCCACGGTAATCGGGAGTAACAGGATCGAGCTGGCGAAGATCGGCGGAATAACCCCGGCAGTGTTGAGTTTGAGCGGCAGGTGCGAGCTTTCACCGCCGAACATGCGCTGGCCGACCTGGCGCTTGGGGTATTGCACGACGATGCGCCGCTGGGACCGTTCGATGAAGACGATGAAGGTCACCACAGCGATGACCATGACGATTACGAACAGGATAAAGAACGTCGACAGCGCTCCAGTACGCCCCAGTTCCAGGGTCCCGGCCATGGCGCTGGGAAGCTGGGCGACGATCCCCGAGAAGATGATCAGCGAAATGCCGTTGCCGACGCCGCGGGCGGTAATCTGCTCGCCCAGCCACATCAGGAAAACCGTGCCGCCGGTCAGGGTGACGACCGTGGAAAACCGGAAGAACAGGCCCGGGTCAATCACTGCGCCGCCGCCCGCGGCGGACATTCCCTCGAGACCGACGGCAATGCCGTAGGCCTGGAGCGCCGCCAGAACAACCGTGCCATAACGGGTGTACTGATTGATTTTCTTGCGCCCGGCCTCGCCTTCCTTCTTCATTGCCTCAAGTTGGGGCGAAACCGTCGACATCAGCTGCATGATGATCGATGCCGAAATATACGGCATAATGTTGAGTGCGAAGATCGTCATGCGCGCCAGGGCGCCGCCCGCTAGCATGTTGAACATGCCGAGAATGCCGCCGGAATTTTGTTCGAAAACGCTCTCAAGCGCCGACGGGTCGACACCGGGTATGGGGATGTAGGTGCCGAGACGGTAGATCACCAGGGCGATCAGCGTGAACCACAGCCGCTTCTTGAGCTCAGTGGCCTTGCCCAAGGCCCCGAAATTCAGATTCGCGGCGAGTTGTTCGGCGGCTGACGCCATGTGGCGCTACTCCTATTCCGCCGTTTCGGCCTTGGCCTTGGCCTTGGCCTCTTTCTCGGCCCGGACCTTGGCCCGGCCCCTGGTTTCGGGCTTGGGCTTGACCGGCGCCAGGTTGACCGTGCCGCCGGCCTTCTCAACCGCGGCAATACCCGCCTTCGAGGCGCCATCGACGTCGATCGTCAGCTTGGCCTTGATCTCGCCACGACCGAGCAGACGGACACCATTGTTGTTGTCGCGCACCAAGCCGGCGGCGACCAGCGTGGCGCGGTCGACGGTCTTCTTGGCGTCGAGCTTACCGGCATCCACGGCGGCCTGCAGCCGGTCGAGATTGACGACCTCGAAATGCTTGCGGAACGGGTTGTGGAACCCCCGCTTGGGGAGGCGGCGAAACAGCGGCATCTGGCCGCCCTCGAAACCACCCAGGGCGACGCCGCTACGCGACTTCTGGCCCTTGTCGCCACGGCCGGCGGTGGTGCCTTTGCCCGACCCGATGCCCCGGCCGACCCGCCTGCGGGCCTTGCGCGAGCCGTCAATATCCGAAAGTTCATTTAGCTTCATGGTTACTGCTTCCTAGTGACGCGCCGCGCCGTGATCGGATGGCGCGGGCGACCGTTCAACCGGCGTCGTCAACCCGCACCAAATGCGAAATCTTGTTGATCATGCCGCGGACCGAAGGGGTGTCCTCGAGCTCGCGGGTACGGTGCATCTTGTTCAGGCCAAGCCCAACAAGAGTCTGACGCTGTATTTTCTGCCGCCCGATGGGGCTGCGCACCTGGGTGACGCGAAGCGTCTTCTTGGTCTCTTTCGCCGCCATGATACTACTCCCCCGACCCCGCCTGGGCCTCGGCCTGGACGGCGCCTGACTGGCGGCGGCTGACAATCTCACTGACCTTCTTGCCGCGCCTGGCCGCTACGGCGCGGGGCGAATTGAGTTTGGTCAGGGCGTCGAAGGTGGCGCGCACCATGTTGTAGGGGTTTGAACTGCCGATCGACTTGGTCACCACGTCCTGGACCCCGACCGTCTCGAACACCGCGCGCATGGGACCGCCGGCAATGACGCCGGTGCCCGGCGGGGCCGCGCGCAACACCACCAGGCCAGCGCCGAACCGGCCGGTAACG
>JAYZAP010000116.1:0-3592 GCA_036339655.1 Pseudomonadota bacterium
CAAGAAACACGGTCGTAGCGCCATCTGTCGCGGCTCGCGCCAACAGCCGCTCGACCAGCGCCCGACCCAGGCCCCGGCGGCGCAGGACCGGCGGGCCGGCGAGGGTGCGGATTTCGCACTCGGCGCCGGTGGTGCGCCCCAGGACAAAACCAGCGGCACGGCCTCCGGCATGGGCGATAAAGGCGAAGCCGCCAGGTCCATTGAGGGCGCCGGCCATGGCCTCGCGACCCCAGGCCTTGTCGAAGGCCAGGGCGTGAAGGTCGGCCAGGCTCGCGACATCGCCGGCGTCGGCATCGACCATGGATAGGGCGTCATCGATCACGGCGCGGCGCCGGGCGGCATGCGGGCGCCGGAGCCGCGAAGATAGAGCGGTTCCGGCGGCGGCGTCGCCACGGCCGGGTTGAAGCGTTGGCCGGCCAGAGCGGCGACCACGGCGGCATCGGGCAGCAGGGCGTCATCAATTACGACGTCCGCGCCACCGCTATCCAGGGCGCCCCTCACCTGGGCCGCGCCGGAGCCGGCGATGACCACGGGACCGGCTGGGAGAACGGCGGCCAAGGGCCGCAGCGCCGCCGCCGGCGCCACGGGTTTCAGGCCATCATCGAACGCCTGGACATAGACTTCGCCACGCCGGGCGTCGAGGGCGGCGACCACCGAGCGACCCTGGCGGACGCCCGGGTCGACGCCATGGGCCAGAGCCTCCAGGGTGGTGACGCCGACCACTGGCAAGCCGCCGGCCACGGCCAACCCCCGGGCTGCCGCCAGGCCGACGCGCAGGCCGGTGAAAGTGCCGGGCCCCACGGTGGTGGCGATGAGGTCGAGGTCGCCGTAGGCGGCGCCAGCCTCGGCCATAACCGCCTCGACCATGGGCATCAGCGCCTCGGCGTGACCCCGCGCCATGGGGACGACGCGCCGGGCGACGATGGCGTCGCCGACCATCAGCGCCGCCGAGCAGGCCGCCGTCGCCGTATCGATCGCGAGAATTCTCATGTTTTGGTGATTGTCATCGTAGCTGGTACATTTTTACCATCGAAAAATTATAACACGGTTGGAGGCCGCCGTGATCGAGATCGCCCCGCCCGCGTTCGATGCGGATATCCACATGGTCTATGCCACGACCGACAACTTCACCGGCACGCCGGTCTATGGCCGGGCCGGCTGCTATCTTCACGAGGATGCAGCCGACGCCCTGGCCAAGGCCATCGCCCTGGCCGGCGAGCTTGGCCTGCGGCTCAAGATCTACGACGCGTTTCGCCCGTCTGAAGCGCAATGGCTGTTGTGGGATCACACGCCGGACCCTGATTTTCTCGCCGATCCGCGCCGCGGCTCGCCCCACTCGCGCGGCGTCGCCGTCGACGTCACCCTGATCGAGCCCTCAGGGCGCGAACTCGACATGGGCTCGAAGGTCGACCAGGCGGGCGCCCTGGCGGGCCACGCCTGTACCGCCATCGCCGCCAGCGCCCAGCGCAATCGCCTGATCCTGCTCGGCCTCATGGCGGCGGCCGGCTGGGACCACTACCTCAAGGAGTGGTGGCACTATCAATTGTTCGAGCCGCGCCACTATCCGGTGCTCAGCGATGGCGCTGCCGGAACCGGCATGATGCCAAAATGATACAGGCCACCGCTCTTGTGCAACCGATGGCAACCGGCGACACTTAGATTATGGTTATGGCCAACAGTCACCGTTGTTGGCGATTTATTCGCCTCTTTATCGTTGGCGTCCTAGCTATGGGCGCGGTGTTCGGCGCGCCGCCGGCACGCGCCGAATCGGCGGCGGTCATCATCATGTACCACCGCTTCGGCGAGGAAAATCTGCCCTCGACCAACATCCGCCTCGAACAATTCGTCGCTCATATCGAGGAACTCGCGGCCGGCGGATACACGGTGCTGCCGGTCCCCGATATCATCGCCGCCCTGCGCACCGGCACCAGCCTGCCCAACCGCACCATCGGCATTACCATCGATGACGCCTTCGCCTCGGTCTATCGGGAGGCTTGGCCACGGCTGCGCGAGGCGGGATTTCCCTTCACCCTGTTCGTTTCGACCAATCCCATCGACGGCGGGGTTCACGGCATGATGGCCTGGGACGAGATTCGCGAACTTGCCAATGCCGGGGTCACCATCGGCCACCACGGCGCTTCCCATGCTCATATGGTCGAGGCCGATAGCACCGCCAACGCCGCCGATATAGACAAGGCGACGGCGCGGTTCCGCGAAGAACTGGGTCGCGCGCCAGAGCTGTTCGCCTATCCCTATGGCGAGTTCAGCCGCGCCCTCGCCGACCAGGTTGCCGGTGCCGGGTTCACCGCCGCCTTCGGGCAACATTCCGGGGTTGCTCACGACCGCGAATACCTGTTCGGCCTACCCCGCTTCGCGCTCAACGAATCCTACGGCGACATCGAGCGGTTCAAGCTGGTCACCGGCACCCTGGCCCTGCCGGTCACCGATGTCACCCCCAGCGACCCGGTGATTGGCGACATCAACCCGCCGGCCATCGGCTTTACGGTGGCCGACGGGATCGAGCCGCTCAGTCGGATCAACTGCTTTGCCTCGGGTCAGGGCGCGGCGACCATCGAGCGGCTGGGTCCTCAGCGCATCGAGGTCCGGCTCAAGGCGCCGTTTCCGCCGGGCCAGTCACGCATCAACTGCACCCTGCCGGGGCGTGACGGCCGCTGGCACTGGTACGGCATGCAGTTTCTCGTGCCGGGCGGCTGATCGGGGCATCAATTGCGCTTAAGGAAACGCCGCAGGGCCTTCCGGGTTTCGTCGCTGTCAATCATTTCGGCCATGGTGTCGACAATGCCGGCAATTGACTGGCGGTAGCCAACATCGTTGATCGCCATGAAGGCGTCGCGGCCAAGCTTGACCGCCTGGGGCGGCTTGCCCGCGAAGGTCTCGGCCATGGTCATGGCCGCGTCCCGCAACCTGTCGGCCTCAACCACCTGGTTGACCAGGCCGAGCCGGGCCGCTTCCGGGGCGTCGAAGGGTTCGGCCCCGAACAGCAGTTCGAACGCCTTGTGGCGGCCAACCACCCTCGGCAGGTGGGTGAAATGAATGCCCGGCAGGATGCCGACGTTGAGTTTGGGATAGCCGAAGCTGGCGTTGTCGGCTGCCACCACCACGTCGCAGGACAGCCCCAGGGTCATGCCTCAGCCGCGCGCCACGCCGTTGACCGCCGCGATTGACGGTTTTCCCAAATGGTGCTGGACGTCGAACAGGTCGATGTACAGCCGCTGCAGCAGTTTGCGTATGACCGCCGCGCCGCCGTCGAGCACCAGGCCGAGGTCGAGGCCGGCGCAAAACGCCTTTTCCAGGGCTGAGGTCACCACGACCGCACGAATGCCGTCGTCGCCGTCGGCCTGTTTCAGGGCGTCAATAACGCCGTCGATGGTCGCCAGATCAAGCGTGTTAAGGTCGGGTTTTGCCAGGGAAACAACGGCAAGCGGACCCGCCGCCTCATAGGTCACCGTCGGCTCGGCGGCCATGGCCTAACCGGCGAAGCCGTTGCCGGGGGGACCGATGGCTGGGCCTACGTCGGTTGCCTCGGGACCGTTCGGGCCGTCAATCACCGCGTAGTGCACTGCGTCGCCAT
>JAYZAP010000117.1:0-3414 GCA_036339655.1 Pseudomonadota bacterium
GCCCGAATAGCGTAAAGGGGATAGAGGAAGAAGTGGTCGTCGAGGGAGTTCTGGCGCAAGCCCACGGCCAACATGGCGTTGAGAATCTGGTCCGACCTGGCTGTCTTGACCAGGGCTGCGAGCAGCCGTTCCGCCTGACGCGACTGACGGGTGAGCAGGGCCGTGGCAAAGTCGTCGAGCATGGCGTCCGTATCGCCGCTGTCCTCGACTGGTTCGATGGCGGCCATGACCGTCGGGCCCATTTCCGGCGTATGAATATGCTTGTTGGCCAGGGCGACGCTCTGGATCACCGGCACATAGCCCCATTCACCGTCGAGACGGCCGGCCAGTTGATGGGTGGCGTGGATGCCGGCGATGGGATGGACCGGACCGCCGTGGTGGTCAGCTGGCAGCTCGCAGGAACGGCTGACTGCTAGGGCGGCGGCGGCCATCAGCCGACGCGGCGCCTCGCCGGCGCGCAGTTTATCGAGGGTCGCCGAAATGATCTGTCCGGGGTCGGTATCCTCGACGAACCGCACCTCGCGCTCCATGTCCTGATCGAACTCCACCAACCTTGCCATGATCATCAATTCTCCTTCGGGCCGCGGGCCGCCACACCCACTCAGCTACGTTCCATTCTACTACGATTTCTCTGCGGACTCCAATATCGCGGTAAACAAAATTTCGACTCCGGCGGCGGACAGGATGAGGCCGCCGCCGATGATCTGACGCCAGCCGAACGGCTCGTCGGTGAACAGCGCCGCCGTGGCAACCGCCACCGGCACCTCGATCATCAGCAGCACGCCGATGCGCCCGGGGTCGAGGCGCTGGCCGGCCCATACCAGCAACACCATGGTACCGGCATACATTACGGCGCCGCTGAACAGGATCAGCAGCCCGTTGTCCAGAGTCGCCGCCGCCAGGCGGTCCCAGGTTCCGGCCTCGATCGGCATGAAGGCAACGGCAATAACCAGCGCCGCGACCAGGGTGCCGACCAGGTAGTAGAACGCCATCAGCACCGGGTCGGAGTTGGGGCGCTTGCGAAAGCCGACGGTGGCAACCGCCCAGATCACGCCCGACGCCAGCCCGAGCCAATCGCCCAGGCCGCGCGGCACGGGCAGGCCGCCGTCGATGCCGAGAATTACCCACAAGCCGGCGAGTCCGAGGACGATGGCGGCCATGCGGACGGCGGTAATCGGCTGGCCCAGATAGAGCCGCGCCAGAATCGTGCTCCACACCGGCGTCAGATAGAACAGCAGGATGGCGGTGACGATTTCGGTCAACAGCAGGGCGTCGGAGTAGAGTGCGTAGCCGGTGCCGCCGGCCATGCCCACGAGGGCGAGGGGCCAGCCCGCCACCACCGCCCGACGCCAGCGCCACAGCACCACCGGCAGCAGCATCAGGACACCGGCCAGGACCGCCGGCAGCGGCGCCCAGGCGCCGTCGAAGCCGCCATCCTCCAGCGCCCGCAACGGCAGCCAGGTGGCGCCCCATACGACGCCCGCCAACCCTACCGCCAGGTTCGGCATTGTAAGATTGTTAGCCATCACCCCACTCGTGTTCAACTGGTTGGAAAACCTAGCGGTTTCGCGTGCCAAGACAAGTGCGCAGTTGGCGCCTGTTGGTCGCCACCAGCAATGTCACGTTGCGCTTGAGGCGGCGAATCAGCTAAAACGGCGCGCTGCTTCCCCACGGAGATAATAATGGCCGCCTACCAGTACATTTATGTCATGCGCCACCTCAACAAGGTGTTCCCCGGCGGACGCCAGGTATTGCGCGATATTACCCTGGCCTTTTTGCCCGGCGCCAAGATCGGCGTGCTCGGCCTTAACGGCGCCGGCAAGTCGACCCTGTTGCGCATCATGGCCGGACTCGAGCGCGACATCGACGGCGAAGCCTGGGCGGCGGACGGCGTACGTGTCGGCTTCCTGCCTCAGGAGCCCGACCTCGACGACAGCCTCGACGTGCTCGGCAACGTCATGCAGGGGGTCGGCGCGGTCAAGGGGCTGCTCGACCGCTTCGACGCGGTCTCGGCGCGGTTCGGCGCGGACATCGACGGCGACGAAATGGATGACCTGCTCGCCGAACAGGCCGAGCTCCAGGAGAAAATTGAGGCCGCCGATGGCTGGGACATTGGCCGCACCGTCGATATCGCCATGGACGCCTTGCGCTGCCCGCCGGGCGATGCAGACGTGACCACCCTGTCCGGCGGCGAGCGCCGCCGGGTAGCGCTGTGCCGGTTGTTGCTCGAGAAACCTGACATGCTGCTGCTCGACGAGCCGACCAACCACCTGGACGCGGAATCCGTGGCTTGGCTCGAGCGCTTCCTCCACGACTACGAAGGCACCGTGGTGGCGGTCACCCACGACCGCTACTTCCTCGACAACGTGGCCGGCTGGATTCTCGAGCTCGACCGCGGAAAGGGGATTCCCTGGGAGGGCAATTACTCATCCTGGCTCGAGCAGAAGAGCGCCCGCCTCGTTGTGGAGGAAAAGCAGGAGAGAGGCCGTCAGCGCACCCTGGCCAGCGAGCTCGAATGGATCAGGGCGACGCCGGCGGCGCGGCGCACCCGTAACAAGGCGCGGGTTGCCGCCTACGATAACCTGCTCGCCGACAGCCGGGAGCGCGACCCCGACAGCGCCCAGATCGTCATTCCCTCGGGACCGCGCCTCGGCGATCTGGTGGTCGAGGCCGAGGGCATGAACAAGGCATACGGCGACAAGCTGTTGATTGACGACTTCTCGTTCCGCCTGCCGCCCGGCGGCATCGTCGGGGTAATTGGCCCCAACGGCGCCGGCAAGACAACCCTGTTCCGCATGATCGTCTGCCAGGAAGAGGCTGACGGCGGCTCTATGCGCACCGGCGAGACCGTGGTTACCGGCTATGTCGACCAGTCCCGCGACTCCCTCGACCCGGCCAAGGCGGTGTGGGAGGAAATCGCCGAGGGCCAGGACGAAATCGACTTGGGCACGCGCAAAATTCCGGCCCGCGCCTATTGCGCCTCGTTCAATTTCAAGGGCGCCGACCAGCAGAAGAAGGCCGGCCAGCTATCCGGCGGCGAGCGCAACCGGGTGCATCTCGCCAAGGTGCTCAAGTCCGGCGCGAACCTGCTGCTCCTCGACGAGCCGACCAACGACCTCGACATCGATACCCTGCGCGCCCTGGAAGAGGCCCTGCTCGACTTCGGTGGCTGCGCCATCGTCATCAGCCATGACCGCTGGTTCCTCGACCGCATCGCCACCCACATGATCGCCTTCGAGGGCGACAGCCACGTAGAGTGGTTCGAGGGCGGCTACAGCGACTACGAAGCCGACCGCAAACGCCGCCTCGGCGCCGAGGCCGACCAACCGCACCGTATCAAATACAAGCCCCTGATGCGGTAGCACAACAGTCTGCTATGGTCGTAAGCGGACGTTTTACCGTTCCTGGACGTCG
>JAYZAP010000118.1:0-8532 GCA_036339655.1 Pseudomonadota bacterium
AAGTGTAGGCCATGAGCGTGTGTCCATCCAATAAAAATTGTTCTTGTTTTGTTCGAATTCTGGTGCTACCGTGGCACCATGGAAACTCTGCCCCATACGCCGCCGCAACCGCGCACCGTACGAAAGGGCCGGGGCGCGGCCAGCAATCCGCCGTCGCGCTACGACTCCCAGGTGCCGGTGGAAAGCGATGACGGCTGGGGTATTCTCGACGACGACCTGCAGCCGCTGCACACCACAGTAGAGGACGACGCCAGCCGCAGCATCATCGCCCGCAACCAGTCGCCCGACCTGCCGTTCGACCGCTCGATCAACCCCTACCGGGGCTGCGAGCACGGCTGCGTTTACTGTTTCGCCCGGCCGACCCACGCCTATCTCGGCCTGTCGCCGGGCCAGGACTTCGAAACCCGCCTGTTCGCCAAGCCCAACGCCGCCAAATTACTCGAAGCCGAATTGCGCAAGCCGGGCTACCAGTGCCGCTTCATGGCGCTCGGCACCAACACCGACCCCTACCAGTCGATCGAGCGCCAATGCCGCATCACCCGCGACGTGCTCCAGGTGCTGGCCGACTACAACCACCCGGTGGGCATCGTCACCAAATCCCATCTGGTGACCCGCGACATCGACATCTTGGCGCCAATGGCGGCCAAGGGTCAGGCCCGGGTCTACCTCTCGGTGACCACCCTCGACCGTGGCTTGGCCCGCACCCTGGAACCGCGTGCCGCCACCCCCCATCGCCGGCTCGACGCGATCCGCGCCCTGAGCGCCGCCGGCATTCCCACTGGGGTCTCCATCGCGCCGGTCATCCCAGTCATCAATGACGCCGAAATCGAGGACATCCTGGCCGCCGCCGCCGACGCCGGGGCGACCACCGCCATGGGCCTGCTGTTGCGCCTGCCCCTCGAGGTGGCGCCGATGGTTCGCGAGTGGCTGGCGATCCACGCCCCGCTCAAGGCCGACCACGTCATGAACCTGCAGCGCGACATGCGCGGCGGCAAGGACTACGACGCCCAGTGGCACAAACGCATGACCGGCAGCGGCCCCTACGCCGACCTCATCATGCGGCGCTTCGACCTGGCCACCGAACGGCTCGGCCTGACCACCCGCGACTGGACCCTGGACCGCGCCCAGTTTGCCCTGCCGCCGCGCAAGGGCGACCAGCTCTCGTTTCTTTGATTTTTGATTTTGCCTGTGCCAGCATCCGCCTCGCCCATGCGGTAAGAGGTGGAGGCCACAATGGCGACGGTTACAGAAGTCGAGAACAACACGGCGGCGACGTTCGCCGACTCGGCGCTCAATGAGTATGGGCCGATCCGCCGCATGGTGGTGCGTCATGCCCGCGACGCCTACCTTGGGCAGGCCGTCCTCGACGACCGTTGGGAGGTTGAAGAGTTTCTCGGTAGCCCCGATTTCAACGAGGCTCTGGCCGAGTACGACAGTTTCCTTCAGGCCACCACCGACGCGGGCATCGAGCCGGAGTTCGTGCCCGCCGACGAGCGCAACGGGGTTTCAGCCATCTACGTGCGCGATTCGGCGCTGATTTCGCGTCACGGCGCCATTCTTTGCGCCATGCGCAACGCCCACCGGGCGCCCGAGCCCGCCGTCGCCAACGACGATTTCGCCCGACTCGGCGTGCCCGTGGTCGGCGCGGTGACCGGAACCGGGTTGATCGAGGGTGGCGACTTCATCTGGCTCGATGAGAATACCTGCGCCGTGGCCGACGGCTACCGGACCAACCCGGAAGGCATCCGCCAGCTTGGCGCGTTGTTGGACCCCGACGTCCACATCGAGGTGGCGCAGCTCCCCCACGGCGACGGCCCCGGCGCCTGCCTTCACCTGATGTCGCTGATCAGCCCGCTCGATGCGAATTTGGCCCTGGTCTATTCCAAACTCATGCCCGTGCGCTTCCGCCAATGGCTTCTTGACCGCGGCACCGTCTTCGTCGAAGTACCTGATGACGAGTACGAGCCGACCATGGGCTGCAACGTCCTCGCCCTCGGCCCGCGCAAGTGCCTGGCCCTCGACGGCAACCCGGTAACGCGACGGCGCATGGAGGCGGCGGGCTGCGACGTGGTGACCTATAAAGGCTCCGAAATCTCCTTCAAAGGCGGCGGCGGGCCGACCTGCCTGACTCGGCCCCTCATTAGGGGCTGAGCAGGTCGGCTTTTTCGTTTGGCCCTCAATCGCCGGGCGCGGATGTCCATCCGCTTGGCTCCCGCCGAACGGTCGGCACCCCCCCTCTACGTTGCGACCAAAACTGTCGCGGGCTGAAAGAAGGCACGAGAGCAGCGGTCATTCTTCGGCCGTTGGCAAGCGCGACAGCGCGTCGCCGCGTATGCGTTGGGAGCCGGCGTGGCGATTGAACGTCGGTCACCAGACGTGACCGTGATAAACTAACGTCCAGTATGGACGTCCATCACCAGATTACCTTCATCGCCCTAGTCGTCGGCGGTGCGCTGTTGTGCGGGCTAGCCCTGGCGCGGCTCAGGCAGCCGGCCATTGTCGGCTATATCCTCGCGGGGGTGGTGCTTGGGCCGTCGGGACTCGGCCTGGTCGAGGACCGCGACCAGATCAACCTGTTGGCCGAGCTTGGCGTGCTCATGCTGCTGTTCCTTATCGGCATGGAACTCAGCTTGCGTGCCTTCAAGACCGTGTGGCGCATTGCCCTCCTGGGCACCGGCCTGCAGATCGGCGGCGCCCTGGCGACCATGCTATTGTTCTCCCTGGTGCTCGGCTGGCCCCTTGAGCTGGCCATGCTGCTGGGCTTCGTGGTGGCGCTGTCGAGCACCGCCGTGGCCATCAAGATGCTCGACGAGATCGACGAGCTGCGCAGCGAAGTCGGGCGCCGCGCCGTCGCCATTCTGATCGCCCAGGACCTCGCCGTGGTGCCCATGATGTTGGTGCTCAACGCCATGGCCAGCGAAGGCGGCTTCGGCTTCATCGATTTGCTGCCGATAGCCCTGGCCGTGGGTTTCCTGGTGCTGTTCGTGCACCACCTGAGCCGCCGCGAGCGGGTCAGCCTGCCGTTCGGACGGTGGATCGTCGGCGACCACGACCTCACCCCCTTGGCCGCCCTGGCGTGGTGCTTCGCGGCGGCGACCATCAGCGGCCTGCTCGGCCTGTCGGCGGCCTACGGCGCCTTCCTCGCCGGCCTGCTGGTCGGCTCCAGCACCGAGCGCCAGACCATCATCGCCGCCACCCGGCCGATCCAGAGCGTGCTGCTCATGGTGTTCTTCCTGTCCATCGGCCTGCTCATCGACCTGGCCTATATCTGGGACAATCTGGCCAGCGTGTTGGTGCTGCTGGTCATCGTCACACTGGGCAAAACTGCCATGAACATCGGCGCCTTGCGCCTGCTCGGCGAGCCGTGGCCGCGCGCCTTCCTGACCGGCACGGTGCTCGGCCAGGTCGGCGAGTTCTCGTTTGTCATCGCCGCCCTGGGGCTGGGCAACGGGCTCATCGACTCTGGCGACCACCGGCTGGTGGTCACGATCATCGCGCTGAGCCTGGTCATCAGCCCGTTGTGGCTCGACGTGGCGCGGCGGCTCCACGACATGGCGGCGGGTGGCATTTCGTCGCTCAACGGCCTGCTCAAGGGCCTCTATCCCGGCGAGGCCCAGGCGCTGCGAGAGACCGCCGGCGAGGCCGCCCGGGGCAGTGTCCGCATCGGCGCCATGATCCGCCGGTGGTATGGCCAACTGCGCCGCCGCGCCGCCAACTCGCACGACGGCACGCCTGACGATGGCCCCTGACCTGATTCTCGAACGGACCCATCTGGGCGCCGTCGCCGGCATCGATGAAGCCGGGCGTGGCCCCTGGGCCGGACCGGTGGTGGCCGCCGCCGTCATCCTCGACAGCGACAGCCCGGGCGCCCTGCCCGCCGGCATCGACGACTCCAAGGCGCTGTCGGCCAAGTGCCGGGCGGCACTGTTCGACGCCGTTATGGCAACCGCCCGGGTCGGCGTCGCCAACGCCGGCGTCGGCGAGATCGACCGGCTCAACATCCTCGGCGCCACCATGCTGGCCATGGCTCGCGCCGTGGCCGCCCTGGGCGACCCACCGGCCCATGTGCTGGTCGACGGCAACCGCCTTCCGGATCTGCCCTGCCCAGGAACCGTGGTTGTCGGCGGCGACCGCCGCTCGCTGTCCATCGCCGCCGCCTCGATCATCGCCAAGGTCACCCGCGACCGCATGATGGCCTCCCTGGCGGCGGACTTCCCCGGCTACGGCTGGGAATCAAACGTCGGCTACGGCACCGTCCAGCACCGGGACGGCATCGCCCAATTCGGCGTCACCCCCCACCACCGCCGCAGCTTCGCGCCAATCAGGCGGATTTTGGAATTAAGGGACCAGTATATTTAATTAATTGGGACTCCAGCACGTGTTTGACCACTTTCTTGGTCAGGGTGGATAGCGCCTGGGCGGCGAACTCCTCGGGCCGACACCAATAACCGTCGGCGGCGCCCGCGCCGTTGACCGACGCCATCACCACCCGGAGTTCCAGCTCGAAATGGGTGAAACCGTGTTGGACCACGCCTTTGAGCCGTCGCCATTCGGCATCCAGCGGCGCGTGGACTCGCGCCTTGGCTAACGTCCAGCGGGTGCTCTCCCAGGGTGTCGAGGGGACTTCGATCATGCCGCCGAGCAGCCCTTCCTTGGGGCGCCGGCGAAGCAGCACGGCGCCGTCGCCACGCACCGCCCAGAACACCAGTCCGCGGCGCCGGGGCCGGGCCGGTCTGGGCAACCGGCGAGGCAGCTCGGCGGCGATGCCCCGCGCCCTGGCGGTACAGGCCGCGGCCCACGGGCATCGCTCGCACTGGGGATTGCGCGGCGTGCAGACCGTGGCGCCAAGATCCATGACCGCCTGGGCGTAGTCGCCGGGCCGGCGATTGGGCGTCAGGCCGGCGGCCAGAGCCTTGAGCTCGGTCTTGGCCGTGGGCACCGGTGTCGCTACCGCGAACAGCCGGGCCATGACCCGCTCCACATTGCCGTCGACCACCGTGGCCGGGCGCTCGAAGGCGATGGCGGCGATGGCGGCGGCGGTATAGGCGCCGATCCCCGGCAGGGCGCGCAACCCGGCCGCGCTGTCGGGAAACCGCCCGCCGTGCGCGGCCGCCACCTGGACGGCGCATTTGTGCAGGTTGCGCGCGCGGGCGTAGTAGCCCAACCCCTGCCAGGCGTGGAGCACATCATCGAGGTCGGCCCGGGCGAGGTCGTCGATCGCCGGCCAGCGCGTCAGGAACGCCTTGTAATAGGGCGCCACGGTCACGGTGGTGGTCTGTTGCAGCATGATTTCGCTGAGCCACACGCCATAGGCGTCGGGCCGCGCACCGGGGGCCGCGCGCCACGGCAACACCCGCCGATGGCGGTCGTACCAAGCCAGCAACTGGTCGGCATCGAGCTTTGACGTTGACGGGTCGACCATGGCGTGTCACCAAAGATGGAGCCCCACTGTGCCACGAGGCACTCGGGAGACGCCATGGCCAAACAAAAAAAACCGAGTGGCCCGAGAGCCCTCGCCGCCGCCCTACCGTCGGTGACCAAGCCGCTGTTCCGCGAGCGCGGTTTCGCCGAAAGCGGTGTTCTCAACGACTGGCCCGACATCGTCGGCCAACCCCTGGCCGACAACACCGCGCCGGAGCGACTCGGGCGAGACGGCACCCTGGATGTCCGCGTCAGCGGCGGCTGGGCCCTCGAACTCAAGCATCTCGAGCCCCTGGTGCTGGAACGCATCGCCACCTACTTCGGCTACCGCGCGGTCACTCGCCTGGCCATCACCCAAGGCCCCCTGCCCCCACGGCTCAAGAAAAAACCCCGCCGCGCCAAGACCTTGAGCCCGGTCGACACCATGGCTTTGGAGGCCAGCCTAGCCGACACCGACGATCCAGCCCTGCGAAAAGCCCTGGCACGGCTCGGCCGCGAGGTGCTGGGAACGGAAGAATAGGGACGACAGCGCTTGAGGGCCATCGGCGGCACCCGTATACTCGCGCCGCCATGAACACACTGTTCGCCAAGCACCATATCATTAGTCGCCGTGACGCCCTTACGGCCCTCGGGCTGGTTACCGTCGGGCTGGCAACCACCGCGCGGGCCCATCACTCGTCGAGTGCCGAAGCTGCCGACCAACTGGTGTTGGGCGCCGCCGACGCGCCGATCACCATGGTCGAATTTTCGTCGCTCACCTGCCTCCATTGCGCGGCGTTCCACAGCGATACCCTGCCGGCGATCAAGACCAGCTACATCGATACCGGCAAGGTCAAGCTGGTGTACCGTGACTTTCCCCTGAACAAGGCGGCCCTGCTCGGCTCGGCCCTGGCCCATTGCGGCGGGCCGACCCGCTTCTTCGGCTTTATCGATGTCTTGTTCAAATCCCAGCCGAACTGGGCCCATGGCGACGATCCAGTTTCGGCGCTGACCCGCATTGGCCGCCTGGGCGGCCTCAAGACCGCCGACATCGAGGTCTGCCTCAACGACAAGGAACTATTCGACCGCATCCTGTCGAGCCGTGTCGAGGGCGCCAAGGAGTTTGATATCGGATCGACGCCGACGTTCATCATCAACGGCGAGAAGCACGTCGGCGCGCTTAGCTTTGAGCAGTTCGCGGAAGTTTTCGAACGGCTGCTCAAGGGCGTCTAGTAACGGCTGGATAAGAGTAAACGCGTGCATTTCAACCGGCTGCGGCTGATCGGTTTCAAGTCTTTCGTCGAGCCCACCGACGTCATTGTCGAGACGGGCCTGACTGGTATTGTCGGCCCCAACGGCTGCGGCAAATCCAATCTGGTCGAGGCGCTGCGCTGGGTCATGGGCGAATCCTCGGCGCGGCAGATGCGCGGCCGCGAGATGGACGACCTGATTTTCGCCGGCAGCGCCTCGCGGCCCCAGCGCAATCACGCCGAAGTCCAGCTCTTACTCGACAACGGCGCCCGCACCGCTCCGGTCGCCTTCAACGATTCCGCCGAAATCGAGGTCTCGCGCTGCATCGACCGGGGCGCCGGCTCGACCTATCGCATCAACGGCCGCGAAACCCGGGCCAAGGATGTCCAGTTGCTGTTCGCCGACGAGGCCACCGGGGCGCGCAGCACCGCCATGGTCGGCCAGGGCGAGATCGGCGCCCTGATCGCCGCCAAGCCGGCCCAGCGCCGCACCGTGCTGGAGGAGGCCGCCGGCATTACCGGCCTCCATAGCCGGCGCCACGAGGCCGAGCTTCGGCTGCGCGCCGCCGAAACTAATCTGGAGCGCCTCGACGACGTCATGGCGGCGCTCGAGACCCAGCTTCAGGGGCTCAAGCGCCAAGCCCGCCAGGCCACCCGCTACCGCCGCATTGGCGAGCGCATCCGCGGCGCTGAAGCATTGCTCTACGGCCGCCGCTGGGACAGCGCCGAAACCGCCGTGAGCGCCGCTGACGTGGCCCTCGCCGCCGCCCGCAAGGCGGTCGACGGCCGCGACCTGGAAGTTGCCACGGCCTCGGCCGAGCAGGCCAGGGCGGCGGCCACCCTGCCACCGCTCCGTGACGACGAAGCCGACGCCGGCGCCGCCCTGCATCGGTTCGAGGTCGCCCAGGTCGAACTCGAGGCCGAGGAACGGCGCCTGGCCGATGCCCATCGCGCCCTCGAGTCCCGGCTCGCCCAGATTGACGCCGACGTGGAGCGCGAGAACGAGCTGTCCCATGACGCCGCCGAGGCCAGTGGCCGGCTGGCCGCCGAGCGGGCCACGGTCGAGGCCGAGCGCGAAGGCGAAGACGAGGCCGAAAGCGCCGCCGCCAGCGCGCGCCATGAGGCCACCGAACAGGTATCGAGCCTCGAATCGGAGGTTGATGCCCTGACCCGCCATCTGGCCGCCGGCGAGGCCCAGCGCGGCGCCCTCAATCGCGAAATCGAAGACCTGGCCGGGCGGGTCGAGCGGCTTGGCGTTCAGGCCGCCGAAGTCGAAACCGCACGCGCCGACCTGGCGGCCCAGAGCGCCCAGACCACGGCGCTCGAAGAGGCCGAGGCGGCGGTGGCCACGGCCCAAGCCGAGGTCGAGGGCCTGCGCGCCCGAGTGGCCGAAGCGGAAACCCGGCGCATGGACAACCAAGCCGCCGTGACGTCCGTGCGCGACACCCAGCAGGCGGCCGAAACAACCCACGCGGCCCTGGTCGCGGAACAGGCGGCGCTGACCGAATTGCTCGGCGGTGGCGCGGGCGATCGCGACAAATGGCCGGCGTTGATTGACGAAATCAACGTCGAGGACGGCATGGAAACCACCCTCGGCGCGGCCCTCGGTGACGACCTGGCGGCGTCGTCGGATACCAAGGCGCCGCTCCACTGGCGCGGACTCGACGGCGGCGGCGACGCACCACCGCTGCCGGCGGGCGCCGCGCCTCTGACCGACTCGGTCACGGCGCCGCCAGCCCTGGCCCGCCGGCTGTCCCAGATCGGCGTGGTCGTGGACAAGGATGGGCCGCGCCTGCAAGGCCAACTCGCCCAGGGCCAACGGCTGGTCAGCCGCCAGGGCGCCCTGTGGCGCTGGGACGGCCTGACCGCCGCGCCCGACGCC
>JAYZAP010000119.1:0-2204 GCA_036339655.1 Pseudomonadota bacterium
CGGCCAGGACGTACTCGGCCCCCGGCCCGTCGGCGAGGGTTTCCCAAAACCGGCGCCGCCGGGGGACGGCGGGAAGCGCCGCCTGGACCCGTTCGCGGCACGCGCCGGCGAACTGGGCGAGGCGGCCGAAGCGCCCGGG
This sequence comes from Pseudomonadota bacterium, assembly GCA_036339655.1. Lineage (GTDB taxonomy): Bacteria > Pseudomonadota > Alphaproteobacteria > JAAXGF01 > JAAXGF01 > JAYZAP01. The sequence goes on from JAYZAP010000119.1 coordinate 140, forward strand.
CACCCAGGTTTCGAGCCGCGCTCGTAGTAGGCGTGACAGGATAGGCGCCTTGCCGCCGCTGGAGATGGCGAGGACAACCGGCGAACGGTCGACGATGGACGGCATGATGAAACTGCAAAGTTTGATCCGGTCGGCGACGTTGACTGGAATACCGCGCTCATGGGCCAGGGCCGAGACCCGCGTGGCCAGGTCGTCGTCATCGCTGGCGACGAACACCAATTGGGCGCCGTCCATGTCGCTGGGCCGGAAGTCCCGGGTCTCGTGGGCGAAGCCCGGGCAGTCCTCGAACGCCGGCGACAGTGCTCGGGCGATGACGCGGACCTTGGCGCCGGCGGCCAGGGTTGCCTTGCAGCGCCGCGCCGCGATGGCGGTGCCGCCGACCACCAGCACTGGCCGGTCGTGGAGGTCGAGAAAGACAGGGAATTGATTCATCTTGCCACCGCGATTTGGCGAGGTCGTCGCCCAGGTCGACGGCAAAATACAGATAAACCGACGCGCCCGATAGGGTGGTTCCGCCGGGCTTGAAATACCTAACGGCTTCGCGCAACGTTATGTCATGAGCCGGGAAGAACACCCTTTCGCCGCCTACATCCGCATCCTCGGGCGCGGCAAGTCGTTCCAGCGGTCGTTCACCCTGCAGGAGGCGGACGCCGCCATGACCATGGTGCTCGACGGCCAAGTCCGGCCCGAACAGCTTGGCGCCTTCCTCATGCTGTTGCGGGTCAAAGAGGAGACGCCCGAGGAAATAGCTGGCTTTGTGATCGCCGCCAGGCGGCAATTCGAGCTTCCGAACCCGCCAGCCGCCGTCGACCTGGATTGGTCGTCCTACGCCGGCAAGCGGCGCCAGCTTCCGTGGTTCCTGCTCGCCGCCCTGGTGCTGGCCAATGATGGCGTGCGTATCTTCATGCACGGCGCCGAGGGCCACACACCGGGACGGATGTACACCCGCGCCACCCTCGAGGCCCTGGGCCTGCCGGTGGCCACGTCCCTGGCCGAGGCGGCGGCGGGTATCGGGCAATCCGGATTCGCCTACCTGCCGCTGGCCAACCTCAGCCCGGCGCTCCACGAGATCATCGAGCTCAGGCCCATTCTCGGGCTGCGCTCGCCGGTTCACACCATCGCCCGCATGCTCAACCCGTTCGGTGCGCCCTACATGCTCCAGGGCATCTTTCATCCCGGTTACAGCGCCATCCACCAGGGCGCCGCGGCGCTGCTTGGCCAGCCCCACATGGTGGTGTTCCGGGGCGAAGGCGGCGAAATCGAGCGGCGGCCGAGCAAGGTGGCCCAAGTCCAGACCGTTCATGACGGCGTCACCGCCACCGAGGACTGGCCACGGCTGCTGGCCGAGCCGCGCCAGCCCCACGACCACGAGATGAACCTCGATCGCCTGACCAGCGTGTGGTCCGGCCAAGAGAGCGATGACTACGCCACCGCCGCCATCACCGGCACTCTGGCCATCGCCCTTAAGCTGCTGGGCCGGGCCGACAGTGGCGAGGCCGCCCAGGCCCTGGCTGAAACCATGTGGGCGGCGCGCGACCGGCGACGTATCGGCTTGGCGGCCTAAACGTAGTATTGATATATCGCAAATATATTTATGTACTATTATAACGGTTCAGCGCGTCACATTGGTGGTGCTTAACCAGAGAATCAAATTTTTGCGCAAGGAAATGCTGAGCCGATATCCGGAACTGCGGGATCCCAAGTCACATCCCCGCTTTACCGGAATCCCCTCGTTTATGCGCACTCCTCTGGTCGAGGACTTCGCATCGGTGGACATCGCTATGATCGGCGTTCCCTATGAAGGCGGATCGCCAACCCGTCACGCACCAGTTTCTTTATGGCGTCGCGCGCTGGCATCAGGCTGACGCCGTATTCGCTGGCGATCTCGCACTGCTTTGAGACGGGTCGCCGGCGCCAGCTCACCGCGCAGGATTTTCTCTCTCAGGTCAGTTGCGATCTTCTCCGACGCTTGCTGGTTTACATAGTCCGTGTCACTCGTCATCAGTTGCTCGAATTGTTCAACGTCGCTGGAATCCTGTCACAATCTCGACGCCAAGCGGCTTTT
>JAYZAP010000120.1:0-8390 GCA_036339655.1 Pseudomonadota bacterium
ACACGGGCCAGTTCAGTCGCGTCGTCAACCGCGTCGGAACCGGGCCGGGTCGACTCGCCGCCGATGTCGAGGATCGCGGCGCCGGCCTCGACCATGGCCCGGCCCTGGGCGATGGCCACCGCCTCCTCGGCGTTTTCGCCACCATCGGAGAAACTGTCCGGCGTGACATTGATCACCCCCATGATCGCCGGCCGGTCCATGGCGACACCGGCCATGGGCGGCCGCGGCGCCTCAAGGGTTTCAAGCAACCGGATGGCGCAGTCATCAGCCCACTCGGCGACCTCACCGACCGGCGCGATTGTGGCGGTGATCACCTGGGGCTCGCGAAGCAACACTTCGCAGGCGGAAAACGCAAAACGCCCGCCGGCCAGACGGCGCGCGGCGCCGGCCTCGACCGCCGCGTCGGCGATATCGCCGGACAGCAGGCCGGTCGGGCGCATATAGACCCGCGCCTCGCGAGAGAAGTCCCGCGGCAAGGCGGGGCTTCGACGCCAGTCGGTCATGATACGATGTCGCGCGTGAGGGTCAGGAACCGGGCTGGGGTTCCGGCTCGAGGTTGCCGGCCGGCCCCTTGCCGCCGCTCGACGGCACCGACGAGCGCTTGCCGGAATCCTCGGGCGGCTCTTCCATGTCGGGGCGAACAATTTCCTCGCCCTTGAGCAGGGCGACGATCTCCTCACCGGTCAGGGTCTCATACTCGATGAGCGCCTTGGCCAGGGTGTGCAACCCGTCGATATTATCCTCCAGGATGGCCCGCGCCCGATCGTAACAGGTATCGACGATCAGGCGGACCTCGGAATCGATCATTTCCGACGTTGCTTCCGACACATGCTTGGTCTGGGTCACCGAATGGCCGAGGAATACTTCCTGCTCGTTCTCGGCATAGGTCAGGGGGCCGAGCCTGTCGCTCATGCCGTATTGGGTGACCATGCTGCGCGCCAGTTGGGTCGCCATCTGAATGTCCGACGAGGCGCCGCTGGTTACCTTGTCTTCACCGAAAATGAGTTCCTCGGCAATCCGCCCTCCCATGGCCACGGTGATGTCGGCATGGAGCTTTTCGCGGGACACCGACAATCGGTCGGTCTCGGGCAGGCGCATGACCATGCCGAGCGCCCGGCCGCGGGGAATGATGGTCGCCTTGTGAATCGGGTCGGAAGCCGGTGAATGAACCGTGACCAGGGCATGGCCGCCCTCGTGATACGCGGTCAGTTGGCGCTCGGCGTCGGTCATCACCATGGAGCGACGCTCGGCCCCCATCATGACCTTGTCCTTGGAGGATTCGAACTCGGTCATGGTCACCACCCGCTTGCCGAGGCGGGCCGCCAGCAGTGCCGCCTCGTTGACCAGATTGGCCAGATCGGCGCCCGAGAAACCGGGGGTGCCACGGGCGATGGTGCGGGGCTCGACATCGGGCGCCAGAGGCACCTTGCGCATGTGGACCTTGAGGATTTTCTCGCGGCCGAGAATATCGGGATTGGGCACCACCACCTGGCGGTCGAAGCGGCCGGGCCGCAACAGGGCCGGGTCGAGCACGTCGGGCCGGTTAGTGGCGGCGATCAGGATGACGCCCTCGTTGGTCTCGAAGCCGTCCATCTCGACGAGCAGCTGATTGAGGGTCTGCTCGCGCTCGTCGTTGCCGCCGCCGAGGCCGGCGCCGCGATGGCGGCCGACCGCGTCAATCTCGTCGATGAAGATGATGCAAGGCGCGTTCTTCTTGCCCTGCTCGAACATGTCGCGCACCCGGCTGGCGCCGACGCCGACAAACATTTCGACGAAGTCGGAACCGGAAATGGTGAAGAACGGCACGTTGGCCTCGCCGGCAATGGCGCGGGCCAAAAGGGTCTTGCCGGTGCCCGGCGGGCCGACCAGCAATACGCCCTTGGGAATCTTGCCGCCGAGGCGCTGAAATTTCTGCGGGTTCTTGAGGAATTCGACGACCTCCTCAAGCTCCTCCTTGGCCTCGTCGATACCGGCGACATCGTCGAAGGTGACCCGCCCGAGCTTCTCGGTCAGCAATTTGGCGCGGGACTTGCCGAAACCCATGGCCTTGCCGCCGCCGGACTGCATCTGCCGCATGAAGAAAATCCACACGCCGATAAGCAGTAGCATGGGGAACCACGACAGCAGGATGCCCGAGAGCGACGGCACCCCTTCGTCGTCGGGGGCGGCGCTGATACGAACCCCGTTGACCGTCAACCGGTCGACCAGATTGGAGTCGTCGGGCGCATAGGTGCTGAATTCGCGGCCGTCTCCGTAATGGCCGACAATCTGGTTGCCCGAAATCGTCACATCGCGCACCCGGCCGCGCTCGAGCTCACCGATGAAGTCGGAAAAAGCCAGGACGTCCTGGGGGCCGCGTCCGCTCGGGCTCTGGAACATGTTGAACAGGACGATCAGCAGCAAGCCGATAATTCCCCACAGCACCAGATTTCGACCAAAATTATTCACGTTGCCTAAGCCTCTCGGTGATATGCGTCGCCGGGCAGCCGGTTATTCTACTCTCCAGCCCCGGCAAAGGCAAAGCCGGCCGGGTACAGGAAGTGAACAGGTCTGAATACGGCAGTAAGCCCCTCAATCGCCCGCTCACCGCTGTTTTCCCTCACAAAGTTTAGGTGGGGGACCGCGACCACACCGTCAAGGTCGAAAATCGCTGGCAGGCTGGGTTGCACGGCGGCGGGCACGGGGCAATCACCGCGGTCGCCAGGGGACTCGGCCACCGCTGTGCGGCCTTTGAAGCCGAGTCGGCGGATGGAATAGCCGCCTGACGCCCCGGCGCCCAGGCAAATTCGGAAGCGCCAGTCCCAGGCCACTGAATCGCCCGCTTGCAACGCCACGGTGTCGAACACCCGGCCGGGCTCGCGGCACACCAGCAAGCCGCGACGCCGGGGCAAAATGCGGCAGCCGGCCAGGGTCCGGCCACCGTCCAGAGCGCCGTCGGCAATCGCCCGATGGAGCCGCTCAAGACGCTCGGACCGGGGCGGATAGGGCCCGCCGCCACCGACATACAACAGCACGCGGGTCAGCGCCCGGCGCGCGACCTCATCGGGGGCGGCGCCATAGGCGGTAGGGTCGAGCCAGCAGAACCCCGCGCCATGGGGGGCCGCGGCGCGGGCCAGCCGGCGGGCCACGGCATGGTCCATGAAGCACCGCCCCCGGCCCATGGCCAGGGCGGTGCGGGCCAAGCGCACGGCGGTGACACCGTCGTCGGCGAGATACGGCATCATCTGGCGAACCCGGACTCGGCCATAGCGCCGGTCGCGATTGCTCGGGTCGTCAACCGAGGGCAGTTGGTGCTCATGGAGGGTGGCGCGAAGCCGTGCCTGCGGTACGGTCAGAAGTGGCCGCAACAGCCGCCCATGGCGTGTCTCGACGATTGCCGCCATGGCCGCCAGGCCGTCGAGCCCGCTGTGACGCTCAAGACGCAGCACAAAGGTCTCGGCAAGGTCATCCTGATGGTGGCCGAGCAACAGATGGGCGACGCCCGAATGGCGGCACCAGTCGCCCATCAGGCCATAGCGGGCGGTCCGGGCAATGGCCTGGACGTCACTGCGCGGCTTGTTGCCCTGCCAGGTCAGGATGCGGCGGCCGATGCCAAGCGAGCCGAGCCATTCGGCGACACGCCGCGCCTCGTCGGTCGAATCAGGTCTGAGTCCGTGGTCGACAATCAAGCCCTCGACCCGGCCGCCGCGGTCCCGCGCCCAATGGAGCGCCAGGGCCGCAAGCGTCATGCTGTCGGGACCGCCGGACACGGCGACGGCGACAACAGGCTCGTTCTCGAACGGGCCAAGAGCGGCCATCAAGGCGGAGAATTCGTCGGCGCCGAGCGGCGCCGCCATGTCAGTTGCAGCCAGCGCGCTGACTTTCCGACGTTGCCCGCTGTTTAATCGACGACGAGGCATCGGGAAATCGCTCGGTCAGTTCCTTGAAGGTGAAGCAGGCCTTGCCGATTTCATCGAAATTGACCAGCGCCATACCGAGTTTTAGAAGGCTGTCGGGTGCCTTGTTGCCCTCGGGGAAGTTCTTGTAACCCTTGGCAAAATAACCGGCTGACTGGCGAAATTCGCCGCGCACATAGAAGGTTTCGGCAAGCCAGTAATAGGCGTTGCCGGTGAGCGGGTCGGCTGGGTGAATATCGATGTAGGCGGTGAGCGCCCTTTCGGCCTCGGCGAATTCGCGCTGGCGCAACAGGCTGAAGGCGTACTCGTACTGCTGTTTGGCGGTGCCCGGCGGCAAGGCCGGCGCAATCGGCGGCGGTGGTTCGGCGGGCACGGCCGCGGCCTCGTCCTGGTCTTCGAGGGTGCCCACCGACACGGTGCCCAGGGTGCCCGGCTCGCTGGGCGCCGGTGGGGCGCCGAGGGCTTCCTGACTGGGCGAGGATTGGGTCGGTGCCGCCATGGCCGAGCCGATTTCGCCGTTCTGCCCCTTCCAGCCATCGGCTTCGGCCTGGGCCTGTTCAATGGCCGAGAGGCGGAAGTCGACATCGCCAATCAGCTTGTCGATGCGCAGCGCCACCTGATCGATGCCGTGCTCCATTACCTCGATCTGGCCTTCTAGGTCGCGCATCTGGTCTCCGAGTTCGGAAAGCCGCACCTGAATCCGCGCCGCCCGCGCCTCGGCCTCGGGATCGGCAGCCAGGGACGACACTGCGCCATCGGCCGAAAGCGCCGGCTTCTGAAGACGGTAAACGTACTTCTGGATGTCCGTAAAATCCCTACGCAGGCGCTCCAAATCGTCGGTCAGGGCCCGCAGGTCGGCCTCCTGGCCCCACGCCCTGGTGACCATGCCGACGTCCCCGAGTTGGACGAACCCGACCGTGATTACCGCGAAAACCGCCAGACCAGCGCGAAATTTCATCGCCTTGTGGACCTCCGCATGGTCTCCGGCCGTGACGGCCGAAGCAATAATTCTACCGGAACGAAAGAACCCGCCCGGCCGTTGGTGGCCGGCTCGGGTTCAATCAGTCTTGGGTCGGGCCCATCGGCGGCGAACCACCGCACCCGACAGCCGGCTAGTTAACCGACGTTACGCCGCGCCGGTTCTGCTCCCAAGCAGCCGAATTGTGGCCGAGAGCGTCGGGACGCTCCTTGCCGTAGCTGATGGTCGCGATCCGATGGGAATCGATACCGAGAGCGACGAGGAAGTTTTTGACGGCAGTCGCCCGGCGCTCACCCAAGGCCAGGTTGTACTCGCGGGTACCGCGTTCGTCACAATGGCCTTCGACGGTTATCGACACGGATGGGAACTGCTTGAGCCATGCGGCCTGGCGCTTCAGGGTCTTTTCGGCCGCCGCGGCGATCACGGACTTGTCGAATTCGAAAAACACACGATCGCCAACGTTGACGACGAGGTCCTCCTGGGAACCCGGCGTCGGCGCCATTTCCGTTTCCATGGACTCGGTGCTGTCCATGGACTCGGTGCTGTCCATGGACTCGGTGCTTACCGAATCACTGCTCGAGCTGGACCCGCTATCCGTCGTTCCGCTGCCAGCTGTAGTCCCGGATTCCTCGGGCGTCGTTTCGCACGCTGTAATCAAAAACAGCACCGCGAACAGGCTAACTATTTTCGTCCGCATCTAGTCGCTCCCTTCTGTCGGGAATTGGTCTTGTTGATGGGTGTTACGCGCCGTGAGAGAGCTTTCTCTATGTTTCATTGGTTAAAGAAGTAGTCTCAAAACTTACAAGATGCCGCCCTTGAATTACGCCGATCTTGGACCGAGATCGTCTCGGACTATACTGTGCGGAAGTCATGGAATCAAGGGGGACCACGCCGGGTCCGAGGCATCGATGGGGGTCACTAAAAGCCGTTCATTATAGCCAGTTAGGTCAATCGAGTAGAGCTTGATATCGCCCCCTTCATCGCCGTCCGTGGTCTGGCGAAAGAACGACAAGACGCGGCCGTTCGGCGCCCATGTGGGACCCTCGACCAAGTAACCGGAAGCCAAAAGACGCTCTCTACTTCCGTCTACCTCCATGACCCCAATGTAAAACTGGCCTTTGTGCATCTTGGTGAAGGCGATGAGGTCGCTGCGCGGCGACCACACCGGCGTGGCATAGCGCCCGGCGCCGAAGCTGATGCGCTTGGGGTTGTCGCCGTCGGCGTCCATGACATAGATCTGCTGGGAGCCGCCACGGTCCGAGTTGAAGGCGACCCGGTCGCCGTCCGGTGAATAAGACGGCGAGGTGTCGATGGCCGAATGGCTGGTCAGCCGCTGAATCTCGTGGGTCCGGAGATCCATGGTGTAGACGTCGGAATTGCCCTCGGTGGCCAGGCTCATGATGATGCGGTTGCCGTCGGGCGAGAACCGCGGCGCGAAGGTCATGTTGGGAAAATCACCCACCACCTCCTGACGCCCGGTGTCGATGTCGAGGATGTAGACCCGCGGCTGGTCGTGGAAATAGGACAGGTAGGTGATTTCCTGGGCGGTCGGCGAGAACCTGGGCGTCAGCACCAGATGGTTGCCGTTGGTCAGGAACCGGTGGTTGGCGCCGTCCTGATCCATGATCGCCAGACGCTTGACCCGCCGGTCGGCGGCGCCGCTTTCGGCGATATAGACGATGCGGGTGTCGAAATAGCCGCTCTCGCCGGTGATCCGCTTGTAGATGTCGTCGGCGATCTTGTGGGCGACCCGGCGCCAGCTTGCTTCCAGGGTGCGGTACAGGAAACCGGTCAACTGGCGTTCGGCGAACACATCCCACAGCCGGAACGTCACCTTGATGCGGCCATCGGCCTCGAGATCGATAGTGCCGTTGACCAGGGCCTCGGCCTTGATCTGGCGCCAGTCGGAAAACCGCGGTTGGTGCTGCATGGCTTCCGGCTTCTGGATGAAGGCCTTGGGGTCGATGGGCCGGAACAGGCCGGAGCGCTCGAGATCCGCCGACACCACCGCCGCGATATCGGCGCCCAGCTGGTTATCGCCGATCGAGCCGACGAACCGGGAAATGGCGATGGGCATGGGCTCGACGTTGCCCCGGGTAATGTCGATCTTGAGTTCTGCCAGGGCCGGCGCCGCGTTGATCCCGGTCAACAGCACGACCAGCAACGCCAAGCCGGCCGACCGGCTCATAAATTGCCCCCACATACGCATCTTTCCTTGACCTAACATTGGTTCTCCTCGACATCGGCCTCGATCAGGGCACGACAATGATTATCCATTATTGTAGCGATCATACCGGTGGGCGGAAGCGGAAGGTGATCTTCCGCCACTGTTCGTATTTCTCGGGCGGCAGGTCCTGCAGCGGACTAGCGCGATGGACTGCGCGAAGCGCGCTCTCCGCCATGCTGCGAAAGAACTCCTCGCCGTCCAGGTTGAGCCGCGCCGAATCAACGATGCTGGCCTTGTGGACGATGCCATCAGGCATCAGGACAATCTCGATTTCGACCTCGAGGCCGCCGGCGTCGGCTGCGCCGGCCGGCAGGCTCCATTTATCCTCGATCTGGCGGCGGATGGCGTTGAGCACGCTGACCGACATCGTTTGGTCGCTGAGCTTGGGGATCACGGTCTGGGCCACCGGCGCTTCCGCCGCCTCGGCTTGCGGGCTTGCCACTTTCAGGTCCGGCGCTTCCCGGGCCGCTTCCTCGACTGACGCCAGCAGCGACTCGAAGAGATTGGGCTGGGGCTCGGGCTTGACTTCGGGTTTGACCTCGGGCGCCGCTTCGGCCTTGGCCACGGGCGTCGGCTTGGGCGGCGGGGGCGGTGGAATTTCCGATACCACGGGGACGGTCAATTCCGGCGCCGGCGGCGGTGGCGCCGGATCTGGCGCGACAACCACCTCGGGTTCCGGTTCGGGCGGCGCCGGCGGCGCCGGCACCAGATCGGACGGCGGCGGGGTGAAGGCCTCGGTGACCTCCGGCTCGGGCGGTATGGGCGCCACCTCCTCGACCGGCTCGGGTTCCGGCTCGACGTCGACTTCCGGCGGCGGCAGCACGGTTTCGTCCGTCACCGTGTAGACGTCCACGGGGATCGGCTGCTCCAGGGGCTCTTCTTCGGTCAACAGGGCGGGCAGGCCGAAAAACGCCAACACCACGATGATGAAGTGGAGAACCGCCGAGAATGTCGCACCACGCCGCATGCCTAGTTGGCCTTGCGGTCGAGAAATTCAGTGATCAGGGCGATATGATTGAAGCCGGCCTCGGAAATCGCGCCCATGACGGCCATGATCTGGCCGTAATCAATCGTCTTGTCGCCGCGTACGAAGACCCGGGCGTCCGCGTTGTTTTCGGTGATCGCCCGCAACCGGGGACCAAGTTCCTCGATGGTGATCTCGGTGTCCTGAAGAAAGATCACGCCGTCCACATTGACCGAGACCGCCAGCGGCTCGTCTTCGCCGGGCAACTCGGGGGCCGCGCTCTCGGGCAGGTCGACCGGCACCCCGACGGTCAGCAGCGGCGCG
>JAYZAP010000121.1:0-3351 GCA_036339655.1 Pseudomonadota bacterium
TCGAGACCCTGCCGGCCTGGACCTATGACAATGCTGAGTTCCATGCTTTGGAGAAGGAGCAAATTTTTATGCGGACCTGGCAGGTGGTCTGTCATGTCAACGACCTGTCCGAGGCCGGGGACTGGGTGCGGTTCGACCTCATGGGCGAGAGCGCCTTTGTCATGCGCGGGGCCGATGGTGAGGTTCGGGCGTTCTATAATGTTTGTCGTCACCGGGCCAACCGGCTGGTTCATGGTGCCAGCGGCCACTGCGACGGGGCGTTGAGCTGTACCTATCACGGCTGGACCTATGGCCTCGACGGCGGGCTTGTCAGCGTACCGGCGGAGGACAGCTTTCCTGGCCTGGAGCGGGCGCGGTTCGGGCTCAAGACCATCGCGGTGGAGATTTGGCGGGGCTTTGTATTTCTGCGGTTCGAGGGTTCGGCGCCGAGCGTCGCCGAGATTATGGTGCCCTACGCGGACGAGCTGGCGCAATACCGCTTCGAGGACCTGCAACCGCTCAGCCGCCAGTGGAGCAAGGAAGCGCCCATCGACTGGAAGAACGCCATCGACAACAATATCGAGGGCTATCACATCGCCGTCGGTCATCCGGGCCTGCAGCGGTTGTTCGGGCGCAACTACGGCTTCGAGACCCGGCCCTACGGCATCGCCCGGGCCGGCGGGATGCTGACCGAGACCTCGGCCAACTGGACCGAGCGCCATTACCTGGGGCTGCTGGACGCCCTCGACCTGGACCACCTGACGCCCGAGCGGCGGCGCTCGTGGCACTACTACAGCCTGTTCCCCAACATGGCCTTCGAGGTCTACCCGGAAACGGTCGACTTCTTCCAGATGCTGCCCGTAGGGCCGGGCCGCTGCCTGTTGCGCGGCCGCACCTATGGCCTGGCCGATGGCAGCCGGGAAATGCGGGCAGCGCGCTACCTGTCGGGGCGCATCAACAATCTGGTCGGCCAGGAGGACGTGTCCCTGGTCGAGGGGGTGCAAGCCGGCCTGAAGTCGCGGTCCTATAGTGGCGGCATTCTATCGGACCATGAGCAGCGCGTCCGCGAGTTCCACAGCCTGATTCGCACCATCGTGCCGGTGGCAGGCGAACATCGGGCGCCGCCGCTGGGCGCCGTGGCAGCGCGCAATGCTGAACTAGCGCGAGGCTGAGCCGCCATGGCCGTGGTTCTCAATATCGAGTGGGAAGAACTCCCCCAGTGGCGCCAAGCCATGGCCGAGAAGCTGCCTGGCGTGGCGGTTCACCTGTGGCCCGAGGTCGGGGACGACCATGACGTGGTCATGCTGGTCAGCAACAGTATTCCCGAGGGCGCCTTGGCGCGCATGCCCAACCTCAAGTGCATCCAGTATTTCGGCCACGGCGCCGACCGGGTGCTCGACCATCCCGACCTGCCGCCCGACGTGGCCGTCTCGCGGCTCAGTGACCCCACCGTGGCGCGCTGGATGACCGAGCACGCCCTGGCCTATGTGCTGCGCCATCGGCGCAACCTGGACGCCTATGACAGGGACCGCCAGATCCGTGCCTGGAAATGGCGCGCCGTGCCCGACCCGGGGGAGACCCATGTTGGCGTCCTCGGTCTCGGCATCATCGGTGAATACACCGCCATGGCCTTCGCCCATCTCGGCTTCAAGGTCTCGGCCTGGGCACGCGGCCCGCACCAACTCGACGGCGTCGATTGCCGGCACGGCGGCGATGCCCTGCTTCCCCTGCTGGGCGAACTCGACTACGTGGTTTGCGCCCTGCCCGGCACGGCGGATACCCGCTTGTTGTTCGGACCCGAGGCCTTCGCCGCCATGAAGCCGAACGCTTTTCTGCTCAACATGGGCCGGGGCTCGCTGATCGACGAGGCCGCCCTGGTGGCGGCTCTCGACGGCGGCCAGCTCGCCGGCGCCGCCCTCGACGTGTTCCACGAAGAACCCCTACCGGACGGCCACCCCCTGTGGGACCACCCCAAAGTGGTAGTCACGCCCCACGTGGCTGGCGGCTCGGGCTTCGGCTCGATCAATCAGGTCGCCGAGAACTACCGCCGCGCCGTGGCCGGCGAAACCCTGATCCACCAGGCCGACCGGGCGCTGGGGTACTAGGCCGGCCCTTCGCCACACTGAGTGCAGCTCGGCGACGAAGCAAACATCGAAATCAATCCTGCATGGAGAGGCAAGGAAATGTCCCGATGAAAACCCTTATTGTTTACACCCATCCTCGTCCAACCAGCTTCAATCACGCCATTTACCAAACGGCGAAGGCAGCGCTGGAAGACGCTGGTCACGACGTTCGGGTGCGGGACTTATATAGCCTGAAATTCAAAGTCACGTCGGACGACGAGGACCTCACCCGACTGGAAAGTGAAAACATTCCAGATGATATCAGGACTGAGCAAGAACACATTGCCTGGGTCGACCTCTTGGTGTTCGTTCATCCGGTCTGGTGGCAAGATCGTCCAGCATTATTGAAGGGCTGGCTTGACCGCGTATTCTCTGACGGCTTTGCTTATGAAATCGAAGAGAGCGGCCCGAATGGCCTCCTTGGCGGCAAGAAAGCAGTCGTGTTCCAAACAACGGATGGCTTGCTGGAGCAGGATTGCGCAACCGACGGTGCGAAGGATGTGATCGGGCGCTCGATGCGTGACGGCACGCTCAACTTTTGCGCCGTGGAAGTGCTAACGTACAAGACCTTCTATGCCGTGCGTACTGTCCCGCAGGAAGCTCGCGAAGCCATGCTCGAAGAAGTCACGAACGTGATAGCTGGCCTCCAACTGTAATTCTGGCAGTTCGGGGTCATTATGGGGACAGTATACTTATCTATTTAGGCAGGCGGAAACGCTCCACCGTCTCTCGGTTTAGGGTGACCCCAAGGCCGGGACACTCCGGCCTGGCGACCCGGCCGTCGTCGCCGACCTCCAGGTTTTCGTTGGTCAGTTCCCAGCGCAGGGGCGACAGGCTGACCGAGTATTCCACCGGCTCGTCGGCGGGCCACGCCGCCTGGACCTGCATGTTGCTGGCCAGCAGGATGTTGGACTGATAGCCGTGCATGACCATGCGGCGGCCGCGCTCGTGGACCATCCCGGAAATGTGCCGGACCTCGCTGAAACCGCCGACCACAGTGATGTCGGGCTGGGCGATGTCAACCCGGCCAACGTCGAGCATGGGGGCGAATTCGTAGCGCGTGGTCAGGCCCGTGTCGCCGCCGGCGATCGGCACGCCAAGCCCCTGCAGGGCGCTGTAGCCTTCGACATCGTCGCCCGAAAGCGGTGCCTCGAACCAGCCGAAGCCGGCCTCGACCAGAGCCGGGATGACTTCCGCCGCGGCGGCTGCCGACGGCCATTTCTCGGTACCGTCCAGGTAGAGCGCTACT
>JAYZAP010000122.1:0-2088 GCA_036339655.1 Pseudomonadota bacterium
AGGGTCGCGCGGTGGTCGCCGCCCTCGACGCCCGGCGCGGCGAAGTCTATGTCCAGGCGTTCGATGATGGTCTGAAACCCGTGGCACCGGCGGCGGCGCTGCCGCCCCTGGCCGCCGTTCTGCCAGCCGGTCCCGTGGTCATCGCCGGCTCCGGCGCGGCCCTGGTGAGCGGCGCCCTGGATAGCGGTGGCGCGGACGTCGTAATTGATGACGCTCTGCTGCCCGACGCCGCCGTGGTCGCCGCTCTGGCCGGCCGACGCTTCAACCCGGCCGTGGCGACGCCGCCGCCGGAACCGCTCTATCTTCGCGGCTCCGGTGCCCGCCTGCCGCCCGACGCCGCGCCGTGATCGATGACGCCCTAGCCATGGTCGATGCCGACGCCGGCGATGTCGCGAGCCCGGCCAACCTTCACGCCCTAGCCTTCGACGAGGCCTGGAGTCGCGATGCCATGGCCGGCGCCCTCAATGGACCCGGCGGCTTAACCTTCATCATCCATGCCGGGGGCCGTGCCACTGGTTTTGTCCTGGGGCGCACCACCGGCGACGAGTGCGAAATCCTCACCCTCGCCGTCCTGCCGGTCCTGCGCCGCCGGGGCCTGGGCCGGGCGCTGGTCGAGCGGCTGTTGGCGCGAGCTGCGACAGATGGCGCCACGACCGTGTTTCTTGAAGTCGCCGAGGACAACGAATCGGCTGGATGTCTCTACGCCGGCGCCGGATTTACCACCGTCGGGCGGCGGCCCGGCTACTACCGGCGGCGCGGCCGGCCGGCCGTCGCGGCGCGGGTCCTGCGACTAGACCTTGCGCAGCCGCAGGATCTAGACCGCGCTGTCGGGCGCCGCCGGGTCGAGGCTGATGAGCTCGTGGCCATGCTCGACCACCGCCCGAGGGACGTTTTCCAGGGGCTCGCCGGCGCCAAGGCGTATTTCGGCGGTCTGTCCGCTTGACATGCGTTCGATAAGCAATTTAGTTTTTACGAACGTCAGGGGACAGATGTCAGCCGTGATATCGAGATAATGGTCGTAATTGTCGGGCTTCTTTTCGCTCATCGTTACATTCGTTATCAAAGCTTGTTGTTGCACTGCCCCATGAATTTGTCAGCTTTATGATTGCGTATACTACCGAAGGGGTACCGTTATATGTCGGATAATTCCGAATCGAGCGACCTTCAGGCGCTGACCACGAAGGTCGTTGCCTCCCATGTGGCGAACAACGCGGTTTTGGCGGCGGACCTACCCAAGCTTATCCAGCAGGTGTACGACGCCCTGGCCGGCCTGTCCAGCGGCGGCGGCGCCCAGGAACGTCCGCAACCCGCGGTGTCGATCAAGCGCTCGGTAACCCCTGACTACATCGTCTGCCTTGAGGACGGCAAGAAGCTCAAGATGCTCAAGCGCCACCTCAAGACCAGCTATGGCCTGACGCCGGACGAGTATCGCGAACGCTGGGGCCTGGCGGCGGACTATCCCATGGTGGCGCCCAAATACGCGGCCCAGCGCAGCGCCTTGGCAAAGAAAATCGGCCTCGGCACCAAGCCGCGCAAACGCCGCCGCCGCGGCTAGGGCGGTTGCCGATTAGACGGGGTCATGACATCACGTATTGAACAGGCCTGCATCGACAAAGGCCTGAAAATGACCGGCCAGCGGCGGCTCATCGCCCGGGTGCTGTCCGACGCCCGCGACCACCCGGACGTCGAGGCGGTCTACCAACGGGCGGTCAAGCTCGAACCCAAAATCAGCCTGGCCACGGTCTACCGCACGGTGCGCCTGATGGAGGACGCGGAAATTCTCGAGCGCCACGACTTCCGTGACGGCCGCGCCCGTTACGAGGAGATGTCGCGAAGCCATCACGACCATCTGATTGACGTCAACAGTGGCGAGGTGGTGGAATTTCACGACCCTGAAATCGAGGCGCTGCAACGGCAGATCGCCAAGAAACTGGGCTACCGGCTGATCGACCATCGACTGGCGCTGTATGGCATGCGCCTGGACGACAACTAACCACGAGGCAAGCGCGGGGCACATGGCCGACACCCGCCTGAACGAAAACATCACGGAAGGCCTTCGCGCCGGCAATCTTGAAGTCCGCCTGGCCG
>JAYZAP010000123.1:0-4287 GCA_036339655.1 Pseudomonadota bacterium
CCGGCTTCGGCGGCCAGGTTTTCATCCCCGCCATGCTCGACAAAATCGCGGCGTTGCGCAGCAAGATCGACGCCACCGGCCGAGCCATCGATCTCGAGGTCGACGGCGGCGTCAACCGTGACACGGCGCTGGCAATTACCGCCGCTGGCGGCGACGTACTGGTTGCCGGCAGCGCCGTGTTCGGCGGCGACGCCAGCGCCTACGCCGGCAATATTTCCAGACTTCGGGGCTAGTCCACCCGATGGTTGACGAGCCCACCATCGACCGTCCAACGGGGACCGGCCGGCGCACCCTGGATAGAGCCCGCGAAGCCATCGAAAGCGCGGTCTACGGCACCGCGCTCTATCGGGTTTCCCTGCGCGGCAAGCGGCCCGAGGCGCTGACCTTCGGCCCCACCGATCCGTGGCCCGGCGACGCCAACCAGGGCCAAACCTTGAATGACGGTTGCTACGCATTCGCCGGCCGAACCGTGACCGCCGGTCCAGCGCCGTGGAATCCCGAGGGCGCCAGCGCTGCCTGGCTCGAGGCCATGCACGGCTTCCAATGGCTGCGCCACATGGCGGCGGCCGGCGGGGCCGAGACCCGCGACCGGGTCCATGGCCTAGTCACCGACTGGATCACCGCGCAGGGCGAATGGGACCCCCTGACCTGGCGCGCCGACGTGCTGGGACGCCGTCTGGTGGCCTGGCTCAGCCACTCGACCCTGTTGCTCGGCGGCGCCGGGCGCCAGAGCGCCGAAGCCATCCTCACCAGTCTGGCCGAACAGGCGCGTCATCTCGGCCGGGTGGCGACAGCCGGGCCCGACGGCGCGCCACGCATCGCCGCCATCAAGGGCCTGGTATTTGCCGCCCTGTGCCTGCCCGGCGACGACCGGCGGTTGGTCCAGGCGCTGCTCCTGCTGGACCACGAAATTGGGCGACAGATCCACGCCGACGGCGGCCACGCCTCGCGCAGCCCGGCGGTTCAGCTCTCGGTGTTCCGGGACCTGGTGGAACTGCGTAGCGTCGTGATGGCGGCGCACCAGCCGGTGCCGACCATGTTGCAGACCGCCATCGACCGCATGGCCCCGGTGGTCCGGTTCTTCCGCCACGGCGACGGCGGCCTGGCCCTGTTTAACGATTCCACCGAGGGCGATCCGGCGCTGATCGACGTCGCCCTGGCCCTCGGCGACGCCCCCGGCCAGCCGCCCCTGAGTGCGCCCCACAGCGGCTTCGAGCGCATGGTGGCGCGGTGCACCCTGGTCATCACTGACGTCGGCGCCCCCGGCCCCCTGGCGGCGCCCCATGCCCACGGTGGTACCCTGAGCTTCGAGATGAGCGTCGACGGCCACCGCCTGGTGGTCAACTGCGGCGCCCATGGCGGCAGCGATTCGGACTGGCGCCAGGCCCAGCGAGCCACCGCGGCCCATTCTACCGCTGCCGTCGAAGACGCCGATTCCCTAGCCCTCGACCAGGACGGCAATTTCGATCATTGCCCCGGACAGGTCGACGCCACCCGCCAGGAGGACGAGGGCGCGACCTGGATTGACGCCAGCCACGACGGCTTCGTGGCGGATTACGGCATCAGCCACCGGCGCCGCCTCTACCTGGCGGCCGATGGCGACAGCCTGCGCGGCGAGGATACCCTGAGCGGCCACGGCGCCAGGCGCTTCACCATCCGCTTCCACCTGCACCCCACGGTCAAGGCCTCCCTAGTGGCCGACGGCACCGGCGCCCTGCTCCGCCTGCCCGGCGGCGAAGGCTGGCGCATGCGGAGTTCCGGCGCCATGCTGGTCATCGCCGACAGCATCTATCTCGGTCACGCCGGGGCGCACAGCCGCAGCGAACAAATCGTCCTCTCCGGCCCGCTCCAGGGCGGCGTCACCACGGTCAAATGGGCGCTGTCGCGAATCGGTGGTTAGCGCGTCAATCGCGCCAGGTAGCGGGTGAAGTCCCAGATGTTGCGCTCGATGGGGTGGTAGCGGCCGGGCGGCGGATGGGGCGCCTTGGTCCCCTGGTAGAGTGCTTCGCAGACCGGCTGATCCTCGTCGTTGGCCACGTCCATGAAACGGCGTAGACCATCGAGCCAACCGCCATCCATTGTATCAAGCACCGTCTGCGGCACCGAGACCCCCCAGGTGGCGTTGAACCGTCCGACCCCGTCTGGCTGGACGCTGATATACCATAGAAAATTGGCAGTCAGGGTGATGAGGTGGCTGGGAAAGATGCAGGCCACCACCACCCGGCGTGACCACTCGCCGGAGAGCCGGCCCAGGTCCAGGCCGGCCCAATCGTCGCCGTCGGCCGGTGGGGTGTCGCCCCAGTGGTAGCTGCACCAGTCCTCGCCCTCGGAACAGGTGTAGTGGTCGAGCACCCGCTTGGCCGAGGCGAAGGTCTGGCGGTGGGCTATGGGCACGTGATAGCTCTCGCTGAAATTCTCGATCAGGTTCTTCCAGTTGCAGTCCCAGGCCATGGTTTCGCGGATGACACCGACATAGTCGGCCATGGAGAAGCGCCCGACCACGTCGCCGTGGAAACCGGCCCGGCGGCGCGCCACCGGTTCGGGCCGCTCAGGGCTGAGGCTGGCGTAGATGAACCCTTCCCAGAGCTCGCAATGAAGATCGACCAGCCGGTGGTCGGCCAGGTTGAAGCTGGGCACGGACTTCATGAACGGCGCGGCGACCAAGTGGCCGGCACAGTCGTAGGTCCAGCCGTGATAGGGGCAAATCAAGCGTTTGGCGTTGCCCGTGGCGGCGTCGGTGACCCGGGCCCGGCGATGGGCGCAGGCGTTGAGCAACACCTTGATGGCGCCGTCGGCCTGACGCACCGCCAATACCGGCACCCCAGCTATATCCCGGCCGATGAAGTCGCCAGGCGCGGCCACGTCGTCGGCCCGGCCGAGACAAATCCATTCGAGGGCGAAGATCGTCTCAATTTCGCGCTGGAGGAACGAATGGGCATGAAATACCGCCGCCGGCATGGGGCCGGCCTCGGGGAACGGCCGCGCCGCACAGGTGTCCAGGTCGGCCAGCACCGCACCGAGGTCGCGGCCCGCGAGGGGTGTATGATCGGAGGCGACCATGGCGGCATTCTTGCCTGGCGGCGCTGACAATGCTAGGGGTTGGATATCCAGCGAGGAGGCGACCATGGCAATTGCGGCGGCCCATCAGCTCATTGACCATTCAAGCGCCTGGCGGGCGCCCGAGGCAGCGGCTTGGTACCGCGACGCATTTACCCTGGAGCAGCGCCACCTGGACGCCCTTGACCAGTCCCTAAAGGGGGTCCACCAACACGGTCTCGGGCTCGACGACATTACCGCAGAGAGCTTTCCCTTGGACGCGATCGCCGACGACATCGCCGGTCTCTACGACCAGGTCATTAACGGGCGCGGCATTGCTTTCCTGCGCGGCCTGCCGGTCGAGCGCTATTCCGAGGACGACATCGGCTTGATATTTTTCGGCATCGGCGCCCATCTCGGCACGGCGCGCTCGCAAAGCGTGCTCGGCGACCGCCTCGGCCATGTCATCGACGTCGGCGGCAAGGACCGGCGCGAACGGGCCTACCGCAACTCGGTGGAGCTGACGCCCCACACCGACGCCTGCGACATCATCGGCATGCTGTGCCTGCGCCCGGCCGTCGACGGCGGCGTCAGCGGCTATTGCAGCACCCACGCCATCTACAACGAAATCGTCGCCAACCACCCGCGGCACCTGGAGTCGCTGTATCGCGGCTGGCCCTTCCACCGGTTCGGCGAAGAGGGCCCCGGCGAGGCGCCGGTGACGCCCTACAACGTGCCGGTGTTCGCCTGGCAGGACAACGTGCTGAGTTGCCGCCACCTGCGCGCCTACGCGGAAATGGCGGCCAAGGAAACCGGCAACCCCATGACCGAGGCCGACGTGGCGGCGCTCGACTGCGTCGATGAGCTGGCGTGCCGCGAGGACCTGCTGTTCGAAACCCTGTTGGGCCCGGGCGAGGCGACCTTCATCAACAACTACACGGTTCTCCACACCCGCACCGGCTTCGACGACGCCGACGACCCGGCCCTCAAACGCCATTTCCTGCGGCTCTGGCTGGCAGTCGACGAACCGCGCCCCATGCCCGAGGAAATCCGCTCCTACGCCGGCCGCGGCATTACCGCCCAGGAAGGCCGCACCAGCTACTACACCGGCGAATCCCTGTCCCCCATGCGCCAGCGCCCGGGCAATCACGCCGCCTATTAGCATAATTAAGGGGACAGTATATTTAATTAATTAAATATACTGTCCCCTTAATTATGCTAATAGGCGGCGTGATTGCCCGGGCGCTGGCG
>JAYZAP010000124.1:0-5192 GCA_036339655.1 Pseudomonadota bacterium
TGAGGTCGGTATTTTCATCGCCATGCGCTACTGGCATCCCATGAGCGAGGAGACCGCCCTGGAAGTCCGCGCCTTCGCCCCGGATCGCCTCGTTCTGCTGCCGCTTTATCCCCAGTTTTCAACCACCACCACGGCGTCGTCCGTGGCCGCCTGGTGGCGCGAGGCGGCGAAATGCGGTCTCGACGTGCCGACCACCACCTATTGCTGCTATCCCGCCGAGCATGGGCTGGTGGCGGCGCACGCGGCGGGAATTCGCGCCGGTCTCGACGAAGCGGTGGGCAACGGGCGGCCGCGGCTGTTGTTCTCGGCCCACGGCCTGCCCCAGAAAATTGTCGACAAGGGCGACCCCTATGTGTGGCAGGTCGAACGCTCGGCCGCTGCGGTGGCCGCCGCCCTGGCGACCGACCTACCGGATCTAGACTGGACGGTCTGCTACCAGAGCCGGGTCGGCCCCCTGGAATGGGTCGGGCCGTCCACCGACGACGAGCTGGCCCGCGCCGGGGCCGACGGCGTGCCCGTGGTGGTAGCGCCCATCGCCTTCGTCTCGGAGCATTCCGAAACCCTGGTCGAGCTTGACATCGAATACCGTAAACTGGCCGCCGAGTGCGGCGTTCCGGCCTATGTGCGGGTGCCGGCCCTGGGTACCGCGGCGCCGTTCATCGACGGCCTGGCCGGCTTGGTCCGACGCGCGATTAGCGGTCCGCCGGGCACGTGGTCCCAGGAAGGCCGGCGGATCTGCCCCCATGGCTACCGGGGCTGTCCCCAGGTATCGGGAGGATAACCTCATGGCTGGCGAATGGTACCTGTGGATCAAGGCGTTGCACGTTATTGCGGTGATCGCTTGGATGGCTGGCCTGCTCTACCTGCCGCGGCTCTTCGTCTACCACTGCGAAGCCGAACACGGGTCCGACCAGGCGGCCATGCTCGAGATCATGGAGCGCCGCCTGCTCCGCGCCATCATGACGCCGGCCATGGCCGTGGTGTTCGCCTCGGCCCTGACCCTGTTGTGGATACGCGGCTTTGAAGATTTCAGCGACGGTTGGCTCCATGGCAAGCTGGTTCTGGTGGTCGGTCTGGCGGTCGCCCATGGACTCATGGGGCGCTGGCGCAAGGACTTTGCCGCCGGCGCCAACAGCCACAGCCAGCGGTTCTACCGCATCGCCAACGAGGTCCCGGCGGTGCTCATGGTCGGAATCATTATACTGGTTATCGTCAAGCCGTTCTGACGCCCCTGAACCGGGGCAATCTTCGTTTGACACTCCCTGGGCCTTGCAGCTAGGGTCCTTCGCGCTTATATTAGTCAAGTCGCGCGAGCCCGCGCGCACCGCCTATCCCATTCGAATATTCCCGATTATCCCCAACGGGGTCGGTCTATCACTGGACCATTCGATATCAGGAAACGCCCGTTGTTCCGGCGCCCCCCAAGCTCTTTCTCCTGTCGCACCCGGCGATTTTCTCGATATTCGAAATCCCCTCCACAGTCCATGTAACCCGTTATGAAGCTTCAAGATCTCAAGAAGAAATCCCCTGAAGACCTGTTGGCCTTTGCCGAAGAGGTGGAAATCGAGGCCGCCAGCACCATGCGCAAGCAGGATCTGCTGTTTGGCATTCTCAAGAATCTGGCCGACCAGGGCACGTCGATCTATGGCGACGGTGTGTTGGAAATCCTCCAGGATGGCTTCGGATTTCTGCGCTCGCCGGAATCCAACTACCTGCCTGGCCCCGACGACATCTACGTATCGCCGAGTCAGATCAGGCGCTTTTCCCTGCGCACCGGTGACACTGTCGAGGGCGAGATCCGCGCGCCCAATGATGGCGAGCGCTATTTCGCCATGCTCAAGGTCAACACGGTCAATTTCGACGAGCCCGATGCAGCCCGTCACCGGGTCAATTTCGACAACCTGACGCCGCTCTACCCCGAGGAGAAGATCAAACTGGAGCTTGAAGACCCCACCTCCAAGGATCTCAGTACCCGGGTGATCGAATTGGTGGCGCCGCTCGGCAAGGGCCAGCGGGCGCTGCTGGTGTCGCCGCCGCGGGCCGGCAAGACCGTGCTGATGCAGAACCTCGCCCACGCCATTACCGCCAACAACCAGGAAATTTTTCTCATCGTGCTGCTCATCGACGAGCGCCCGGAGGAAGTCACCGACATGCAGCGCTCGGTCAACGGCGAAGTGGTGAGCTCGACCTTCGACGAACCCGCCACGCGACACGTTCAGGTCGCCGAGATGGTCATCGAGAAGGCCAAGCGCCTGGTAGAACACAAGCATGACGTGGTTATCCTGCTCGATTCCATCACCCGTCTGGCGCGGGCCTACAACACCGTGGTGCCGTCGTCGGGCAAGGTTCTGACCGGCGGTGTCGATGCCAACGCCCTGCAGCGGCCCAAGCGCTTCTTCGGCGCCGCTCGCAACATCGAGGGTGGCGGCTCGCTGACCATCATCTCGACGGCGCTGATCGATACCGGGTCGCGCATGGACGAGGTCATTTTCGAGGAATTCAAGGGCACCGGCAATTCCGAGATCATCATGGACCGCAAGCTGGCCGACAAGCGGACCTTCCCGGCCATCGACATCGGCAAGTCGGGCACCCGCAAGGAAGAACTGCTGGTCGACAAGGGCGACCTGTCCAAGATGTGGGTGCTGCGCCGTATCCTCATGCCCATGGGGACCGCGGATTCCATGGAATTCCTGCTCGAGAAGCTCAAGAGCACCAAGAACAACGACGAGTTCTTCGACTCCATGAATACTTAATTTCTGGCCCTCAGTCGCCGGGCGCGGGTATCCATCCGCTTGGCTTTCGCCGAACGGTCGGCGGCCCCCCTTGGGGGCTGAAGAAGAATTCCAAGCTCTTAATCTGCTTCACTTTGAGCCCGCGACTGCGGGTCGCCGACCGTTCGGCGGGAGCCCCGGTTCGTGGAACACAAGCCCGGGCACTTGAACGCGCTTTCCAAAAATCAAGGCAGCAGAATCGTGGACCCGATCGTCTTTCGAGATTCTAAATCGCGGTGGGCTTGGGCTATGTCGGCCAGGGGGTAGGTTTGGCCGATGTGGATTTTGACCGTGCCGCTGGCCATCATGGCGAACACCCGGCCCGTGCATTTAGCCTTGTCCTCTGGGGTGGCGACGAAATCGTCGAGTAGCGGGCGGGTCAGGTAGAGCGAGCCGTGGGCCGCCAGGATGTTGGGGCGGAACGGCTCGACCAGGCCCGAGGCCTGGCCGAAACTGACCAGGGTGCCCCGGCAGCGCAAGGACTTCAGGCTGCTCTCGAAGCTGTCATTGCCCACCGAGTCGAACACCACCGGCACGCCGGCGCCGTCGGTCTCGTCCATGACCCGGGCGACCAGGTCGTCGCGCGGCACCACCAGGGCGATATCGCAACCGTTGGCGCGGGCCAGATCGACCTTCTCGTCGCTGCTTACGGTGCCGATGATCCGCGCCCCCAGGGACTTGAGCCACTGGCAGGCGATCAGCCCGACACCGCCGGCCGCGGCGTGGAGCACCACCACCTCGTCCTGGGCCACCGGGTAGACTGATTCGACCAGGGCCTGGACGGTCATGGCCTTGCTCATGGCCGCCGCAGCATCGCTGGTGTTCACGTCATCGGGTAGCCGCGTGAGATTGGCGGCCGGCACCACCATGGCCTCGCAGTACGAGCCCTGGCTGGCGTTGACCACCCGGTCGCCGGGCGACAGGTCCTCGACCCCCGGGCCCACCTCCTCGACCACGCCAGCGGATTCGGTGCCAAGCGCCGCCGGCAGGTCGATGGGATAGATGCCGGTGCGCTGGTAGGTGTCGAAGAAATTGAGACCCACGGCCTCGTTGCGCAGGAGGACGTCACCGGGGCCGGGATCGGCCAAGGCGACATCTTGGACCTGGAGAACGTCGGGACCGCCGTGTTCGTGAATACGGATGACTATTGTCATGACGAGCGTCCTCCAAACTAGGGCAACAGGACCGTGGAACCGGTGGTCTTGCGGGCTTCCAGGTCGGTGTGGGCCTGGACCACATCGACCAGGGCGTAGGTCTGGTTGATCTCGATCTTGACCTGACCGCCGGCGGTGACCTCGAACAGGGCGGCGGCGCTGGCCAACAGGGCCTCGCGCTTGGCGTTGTACGCCATCAGGCTGGGCCGGGTTAGGAACAGCGACCCCTTAGCCCCCAGGGTGGCGATCTCGAATGTCGGCACGGCGCCCGAGGACTGGCCGAACAATACCATCATGCCGAGCGGTGCCAGACAGTCGAGGGAGCCGTTGAAGGTCGCCTTGCCGACGGAATCGTAGACCACCGGCACGCCGGCACCGTCGGTGATGTCGCGCACCTTGGCGACGAAGTTTTCCTCGCAGACGATGATCGGATGGTCGCAGCCATGGGCCGCCGCCAGCTCGGCCTTCTCGCCCGTGCCGACGGTACCGATGACCGTGGCGCCGAGATGCTTGGCCCATTGGCAGGCGATCAGCCCGACCCCGCCGGCAGCGGCGTGGAACAGGATGGTGTCGCCGGATTTCACCGAGTAGGTGCGGCGCAACAGGTACTCGGCGGTCATGCCCTTGAGCATCATGGCCGCGGCCTGGTTGTCATCGAGGCCCTCGGGGATGGTCACAAGCTGGGCCGCCGGCATCAGCCGGGACTCACAGTACGACCCGGGCGGGCCGCCGGCGTAGGCCACCCGGTCACCGGCCGCCACGTCGTCGACCCCGGCGCCGACGGCCTCGACCACGCCGGCGCCCTCGAGGCCGATACCGGCCGGGAAGGCGGGCTGGGGATACTGGCCGCTGCGCATGTAGACATCGATAAAGTTGAGGCCGACGGCGGTATGGCGCACCAGGACCTCGCCCGCGCCGGGCTCGCCGACCTCGACATCCTCCCAGCTCATGGCCTCCGGGCCACCGTATGCGTGGATGCGAATCGCCTTGGTCATGGTTGTCCTCCGGTGGTTACCAAATGAAAATGGGCGGCCACTCTATCGCCGGGTCTGTGGCTTGTCACGGCTGCTCGGGACTTTGTGTTCATCGCGTAAACACAAAGTCTGAAGCAGTACAGAACTCAGACCGTTCGGCAGGCCAGAACCAATCCGTTTGCCCAGTTCATGCGGACCAAATGGCAATCCGAGCGGGCGTCCAGGTCCGACAGCAGGCGTTCCACATTGGCTTCGTGGCCAATCGTCCAGTCGTCCTGGGGCAGCATGTCGTC
>JAYZAP010000125.1:0-6151 GCA_036339655.1 Pseudomonadota bacterium
AGTGGATCAGACGGCGCCGGCGCTGGGCGCCACCTGGCTGGCCTACGCCCGATCGTTTGATCAGGACGACGCGCGGCCGCGTATCGCCGTGGTGGTCGCCGGCCTCGGGTTGGGCCGGGCGGCGACGACCCAGGCCATCAAATTGCCGGCGTCGATCACCCTGGCGTTCGCCTCTCATGCCCGTGATTTGCAACGGTGGATTGACCTGGCCCGTGCCGCCGGCCACGAGGTACTGCTTGATGTGCCCATGGAGCCGGTCAACTACCCCGATATGAGCCCCGGGCCCCTGCCGCTGCTCACCACTCTTTCCAGCGCCGAGAATGTGGCGCGCCTGAAATGGCACCTCGACCGGGCGACCGGCTATGTCGGGGTGACCCACAATTTTGGGTCGCGGTTTACCACGTCGGCCGACGATCTCAGACCGATCCTGTCGGCGCTCAAGGTTCGCGGCCTGTTGTTCCTTGACGCCCGCACCTCGTCGAACAGCGTGGCCGCCCGCATGGCGGCGTCGATCGGCCTGCCGACCGCGTTCAACGACCGCTTCATCGATGTCCAGGCATCGCGCCACGCGATCGACCAGCGACTCGACGAGGTTGAGCGGATGGCCCTGGCCAGCGGCAATTCCGTGGCCTTCAGTCACCCCTTCCCGGTGACCCTGGAACGGCTCGGACACTGGGCCGGCGCCCTCGACGGCGAGACCTTCGTGCTGGTCCCGATCAGCGCCCTGGCCAACCGCCAGGCGATTCGATGATGGCGTCGGACAGCAACGCCGGAGCCTATCGCCCGGGCGTCGGGATCATGCTGTTGAACCGCCACGGCCTGGTGTTCGGGGGCCGCCGCATCGACACCCCCGGCACCGCCTGGCAAATGCCTCAGGGCGGCATTGACGAGGGCGAATCGCCGCGATGCGCAGCCATGCGCGAACTCAAGGAGGAAACTGGCATCGACAAGGCCAAGATCATCGCCGAGAGTCGGGGCTGGTTGAGCTACGACCTGCCGCCCGAAATGGCCGCCACGATCTGGGGCGGGCGCTATCGCGGCCAGCGCCAGAAGTGGTTCGCCGCGCGGTTTTTCGGCTATGACGAGGATTTCGATCTAAACGCCCACGAGCCTGAGTTTGCCGAATGGAAATGGCTCGAGGCGGGCGACCTGCCGCGCTTCATCGTCCCGTTCAAGCGCCAGCTCTATCTCGACGTGCTCGCCGAGTTCCGCGATATTTTGAATGCCCGAGCATAAATATTGGAACAGTATCCTTAATTATTTTATACGCGTGTATTCAGTGAGTTATGGGTCATTTATCCAAGAAAATTGCCGATCAAAATTATTAAGTATACTGTCCCCGAAATTAATGGCACGTCACGTGGCGGCTGCCAATTGGCGGGCGCGGAGGTGTAGTAGGCGCCAGGCGATGGCGGTTGACCAGGCCTGGAGCGTCGCCGGGGGGCGAGACCGACCGCTTTGAACGCCATGCACAGGGCTCGTTCGACGTGGCCGAAGCGGTAGAGCGTTAGGGTTCGGCCGCCGTAGGCGCGGATGCTGCGCTTGCGGTCGTAGGGCGCAGGATCGCCGGCGTCGACAGTAGGGGCGCCGCAGCAGTAGGCGAAGGCCAGTTCGTCATCCTCGCTCTCGATCAGACGGCCCAGGGCAACCCGCAGCCGGCGCCACAGGCCGAGCCGCTCGCTAGCCTGATAGTGCCGCATGTGATCGAGGACCAGCTTGTAGTGACGGAACTCGTCACCAGCGATGCGACGGCACAGGGCGGCCAGCACCGGCTCGGCCGTGCTATCGACCAGGGCGCTGTAACAGGATGAGGTGCCGACCTCGACCACGCAGTGGGCCATCAGCTCGCCGGTGCGGAGCCGCGCACTGAGGCGGTGGACTGGAGCGGCAGTTGGTAGCCCTCGGTGAACCGGGTGAAGGCGCCGTGAAAATCGAAAGCAGGATTGGCGATCTCGGCCCAGCGCCGCAGGACTTCGCCGTGCTGGACTTCCTCCATCGCCCACCGGCGCGCGGCATGGCAGAATTTGTCATCGCTGGCGAAGACATTGCACAGGTAGTTGGCATAGTCGGCGCCGTTGTGCTCGACCATGCAGGAGGCCTTGACCAGAGCAATGGTCTCGGCACCAACCGCCGACCGGTCGAAATGGTCCCAGGGAATATCGTCGAGCGTCCAGTGGTCCAAGGACTGATCCTCCAGAACCCAGTGGAACAACGTCGCAAATGTTACTTAGGCGATGGCCTCGAGCATGGCGTTGCACAGGGCGATTTCGCTCTCAGCGGCGCCGCGTTCTTGGTCGTCATCGGCGTCGGCAAGGTCTTCCTCGGCGGCCTTGAGGCGTTCCTGAACATCGTCCCTGTCGAGGTCTTCCAGGGAATAGGCCTCAACCGACAGCACCGTACAGCCCCGCGCGTTGACCTCGGCGAAGCCGCCGGCGACGAATATCCGCTCGTCGACCTTGTCGGCCTGGTAGACGTCGATGACGCCGGGCCGCACTTCCGAGATGAACGGCGCGTGACCCGGCAGCACGCCGAAGTCGCCCTCGGCGCCGGGCACCACCACCATATCGGCCGCGGTCGAGACCAGCAGCGCCTCGGGCGAGGCGAGCTCGAAGGTGACCTTGTTTTCCGACCCGGCTTCGCCAGAATCACTAAGTGCTGGGGTGTCACTCATGACGCTTGCCTCACGCGGCCTCGGCGGCCATGCGCTTGGCCTTCTCGATCGCCTCGTCGATGGTGCCGACCATATAGAACGCGGCTTCGGGCATATCGTCGTATTCGCCGCCAAGCAGGCCCTTGAAGCCGGCGATGGTGTCTTCCAGGCTGACGAACACGCCCGGCGTGCCGGTGAAAACCTCGGCCACGTGAAACGGTTGGCTCAGGAAGCGCTGGATCTTGCGCGCCCGGGTCACGGTCAGCTTGTCTTCTTCCGAGAGCTCATCCATGCCGAGAATGGCGATGATGTCCTGCAGCGACTTGTAGGTCTGCAGCACGCGCTGGATCTCACGGGCGATTTCGTAGTGCTCGTCGCCGATGATCCGCGCATCGAGCATGCGCGACGTCGAATCCAGCGGATCGACCGCCGGGTAGATGCCGAGCTCGGCGATCTGGCGGCTCAACACCGTGGTCGCGTCCAGGTGGGCGAAGGAGGTCGCCGGCGCCGGGTCGGTGAGGTCGTCGGCCGGCACGTAAATCGCCTGGACCGAGGTGATCGAGCCTTTGTTTGTCGAGGTGATGCGCTCCTGGAAGTTGCCCATTTCCGTGGCCAGGGTCGGCTGATAGCCCACCGCGCTGGGAATCCGGCCCAACAGGGCGGAAACCTCGGAACCGGCCTGGGTGAAGCGGAAAATGTTGTCGATGAATAGCAACACGTCCTGGCCTTCCTCGTCGCGGAAGTACTCGGCCAGGGTCACACCGGTCAGGCCGACCCGGGCGCGGGCGCCCGGCGGCTCGTTCATCTGGCCGTAGACCAGGGCCGCCTTGGAGCCGTCGCCTTCGAGATCGATAACCCCTGACTCGACCATTTCGTAATACAGGTCGTTGCCCTCGCGGGTCCGCTCGCCGACCCCGGCGAACACCGAATAGCCGCCGTGGGCCTTGGCAATATTGTTTATCAGTTCCATGATGATAACAGTCTTGCCGACCCCGGCGCCGCCGAATAGGCCGATCTTGCCGCCCTTGGCGTAGGGCGCCAGCAAGTCGACCACCTTAATGCCGGTGGTCAGGATTTCGGCTTCCGTCGACTGATCGACGAACGGCGGCGCGGGATTATGAATCGCGGCGCGGCTCTTGGTCTCCACGGGCCCGAGATCGTCAATCGGCTCGCCGACCACATTGATGATCCGCCCCAGGGTCTCGGGTCCCACCGGCACCCTGATGGGCCCGCCGGTGTCGACGATTTCCTGGCCCCGGACCAATCCCTCGGTGGTGTCCATGGCGATGGTGCGAACCTCCGATTCGCCGAGATGCTGGGCGACTTCGAGAACCAGCACGCGGTCGCCGAGATCGCAGTTAAGCGCGTTGAGGATGGCGGGAAGATCGCCTTTGAACTTGACATCGACGACAGCGCCGATGACCTGGGTGATCTTGCCTTTGATATTATTCATGGCGTCGCTCCGTTGCGCGAATCGGGAAACCTTACAGCGCCTCGGCGCCGGTAACGATTTCGGTGAGTTCGGTGGTGATCGCGGCTTGGCGCGACCGGTTGTACAGCAATGACAGCTTGTCGATCATGTCGCCTGCGTTGCGGGTGGCGTTATCCATGGCGGTCATCCGCGCCGCCTGTTCGCTGGCCGAGCTTTCGAGCAGCGCCCGGAAGATCTGAACCGCGAGGTTGCGCGGCAGCAGATGAGCAAGAATTTCCTCTTCCTCGGGCTCGTACTCATAAATCGCCGTGGCCTCGCTCTGCTCCGCCTGCTCAGCATCGTCGTCGTCGCCGTCCGCCACGTTATAGGGGACCAATTGCTGTGGCGTGACGATCTGGCTCATGACCGATTTGAAGTGGTTGTAGACAATGGTGCAGACATCGAACTCGCCATCCTCGAACATGGTGGCGAGGCGGCTGGAAATGGCCGCGGCATCGTCGAAATGGAGCCCGCCCTTGTCGATTTCCTCGACCGTATCGATGATCAGCGAGCCGAAATTACGCTTGAGCTGGTCGCGTCCCTTGCGCCCGAGGCACAGCAGCTTGACCGTCTTGCCGTCGGCCTGCAGCGCCGAGATTCGTTCCCTGACGGCGCGCGCGATGGACGAGTTGAAGCCGCCGCACAGGCCGCGGTCCGAGGTGGTGACCAGCAGCAGATGGGTGTCGCTGGCACCGCTGCCGGCGAGCATGGCCGGGGCGTTGTCGTTGCCCGCCACGCTTTCCGCGATGGCCCGCAGCATGCCTTCCATGCGCTCCGCGTAGGGCCGGGCGGCCTCGGCGTTCTCCTGAGCCCGGCGCAGCTTGGACGACGCCACCATCTGCATCGCCTTGGTGATCTTCTGTGTCGACTTGACGCTGTTGATCCGGATGCGGAGTTCTTTGAGGCTGGCCATGGGAATGCTCTACAGTGCGCTTAAGCGAAGCTTTTTACGAAGCCTTCGAGAATCGCCTTGAGCTTTTCCTCGCTATCGTCGGATATCGCGCCTTCGTCACGGATTATCGCCAGCACGTCGCCGTGTTTGTCACGCATATCGGTGAGCAACTCAGCCTCGAAACGCGAGATGTGGTCGACGTCGATGGTGTCGAGGTGCCCACGCACACCGGCATAAATCGCCACCACCTGCTCCTCGATGGGGTAGGGTGTGTACTGGTCCTGCTTGAGCAAGGCGGTGAGGCGCGCGCCGCGATTGAGCAGCCGCTGGGTGGCGGCGTCCAGATCCGAGCCGAACTGGGCGAAGGCCGCCATTTCGCGGTACTGGGCGAGTTCGAGCTTGATGCTGCCGGCGACCTGCTTCATGGCCTTGGTCTGGGCCGCCGACCCGACCCGGCTGACCGACAGACCGACGTTGATGGCTGGGCGGATACCTTGGTAGAACAGCTCGGTCTCGAGGAAAATCTGACCGTCGGTGATGGAAATCACGTTAGTTGGAATATAGGCCGAGACATCGCCCGCCTGGGTCTCGATAATCGGCAGGGCAGTCAGGGAACCGGAACCGTTGCCGGCGTTGAGCTTAGCGGCGCGCTCGAGCAGCCGGGAGTGGAGATAGAACACATCGCCGGGGTAGGCTTCGCGGCCCGGCGGGCGGCGCAGCAACAGCGACATCTGGCGGTAGGCCACCGCCTGTTTCGACAGATCATCGTAGATGATCAGCGCATGCTTGCCGTTGTCGCGGAAATACTCGCCCATGGCGCAGCCTGTATAGGGCGCTAGGAACTGCAGCGGCGCCGGGTCCGACGCGGTGGCGGCGACCACGATGGTGTACTTCATGGCGTCGTAGTCGTTCAGGGTCTTGACCACCTGGGCGACGGTCGAGCGCTTCTGGCCGATGCCCACATAGATGCAGTAGAGCTTCTTGGATTCGTCGTCGCCGTCGTTGATTTTCTTCTGATTGAGACTGGTGTCGATGGCGACGGCGGTCTTGCCAGTCTGGCGGTCGCCGATGATCAGCTCGCGCTGGCCGCGGCCCACTGGGACCAGGGCGTCGAGCGCCTTGATGCCGGTCTGCACCG
>JAYZAP010000126.1:0-5385 GCA_036339655.1 Pseudomonadota bacterium
CTGCCGCGTAAGGACGTGGTGTTCCTCAGCATGTCTGTCGAAGAAGGCGTCAAGATGGTGATATCGGCGGGCGTCGTGACGCCGCCCGATAACCGCCCTGTCCATGAGCAGTTGATACCGCGCTACTCGCTCAAGAAGGAAAAGACCGAAGAGCCCAACCGGGTTAGGTAGAGCCGCTACCCCGAACGCAGGTACTTCACGGCGGCGTCGCGCTCAAACAGGTAGAGCAGTGTGCGAAGCGCCTGGCCGCGCGGTGTTTCAAGGCGGTCGTCGCGGCCGAGGATGAGCCGGGCGTCGTCCCGCGCCGCCGCCAACAGCTCGCCATGGATCGCCAGGTCGGCCATGTGGAACGCGGGCAGGCCGCTCTGGCGGGTGCCGAGCACCTCGCCGGCGCCGCGCAGGCGCAAATCCTCCTCGGCGATGCGGAAGCCATCGTCGGTCTCGCGAAGAATGTTGAGCCGCGCCCGGGCGGTCTCGCCCAGGGGTTGGGCGTAGAGCAACAGGCAGGTCGACGCCGCCGCGCCCCGGCCGATGCGGCCGCGCAGCTGGTGAAGTTGGGCCAGGCCGAACCGTTCGGCGTGTTCAATGACCATGACCGTGGCCTCGGCCACGTCAACGCCGACCTCGATGACCGTGGTGGCCACCAGAATATCGATGTCGCCGGCGGCGAAGGCGGCCATGGCGGCGTCCTTGTCGGTGCCCTTCATCTGGCCGTGGATGAGACGCACCCGGTCACCGAAGCGCAACCGCAGGGCCATGTGACGTTCCGTGGCGGCGGCAAGGTCGACGGCTTCGGATTCATCGACCAGGGGGCAAACCCAATAGACCCGGGCGCCTTGGGCGATGGCCCGGGCGACGCCGTCGACCACGTCGTCGAGGCGGCCGAGCGGGAGGGTGCGAGTGTCGATGGGTTGGCGCCCGGCGGGCTTTTCGGTCAGCCGCGAGGCGTCCATGTCGCCGTAGGCGGTGAGCATCAGGGTGCGCGGGATGGGTGTCGCCGTCATGACCAGCATGTGGGCGGCGTCGCTCTTGGACCCCAGGGTAAGGCGCTGGTGGACGCCGAAGCGGTGCTGCTCGTCGATCACCGCCAAGCCCAGGTCGCGGAACTCGACGCCTTTCTGGAACAGGGCGTGAGTGCCGATGGCGATGTCGATGTCGCCGCTGGCCAGGCCATGGAGCACCGCGTCGCGGGCCTTGCCCTTGTCGCGGCCGGTGAGCAGACCGACCCGCAGGCCGGCCGCTTCGGCCAGGGGCGTGAGGACCTCAAGATGCTGGCGGGCGAGGATTTCCGTGGGCGCCATGAGCGCCGCCTGGGTGCCCGCCTCGACGGCGGCAAGCATGGCGAACAGGGCGACCACGGTCTTGCCGCTGCCGACATCGCCCTGGAGCAGGCGCATCATTCGCAGTTCGCCGGCCATGTCGGCCGCAATCTCGTCGATGGCCTGGGTCTGCGAGGCGGTGAAGGCGAAGGGCAGGGCCTCGGTGACCTTGGCGCGTAGGCCGCCATCGCCGTGAAGAGGGCGGCCGGCGGCGCGTTTCTGATGGGCCCGCACAAGGGCGATGGCAAGCTGGTTGGCGAGCAGTTCGTCGAACGCCAGGCGCTGGCGGTCCGGGTTGTCCGCCTCCAGTGCCGCCTCGTTGTCGGGGGCATGGACCGCGCCCAGGGCGTCCCGCCAGCCGCGCCACTTCTGCTGCGCTAGATAGCCTTTGTCGACCCACTCCTCAAGCGCGGGCGCCCGCTTGAGGCTGGCGGCGATGGCCCAGCCCAGGGGCTTGGGGGTCAGACCCTCGGTCAGGGGGTAGACCGGCTCGAGGGTCTGCAGGGAGGCCAGTTGCGATAGTGGCGCCATGTGGTCCGGGTGGACCATCTGGATATCGCCGCTGAAATGCTCGACCCGGCCGCTGACCACCCGTTTCTGGCCGATGGGCAGGGTCTTGGTCAGGTAATCCTCGCGGCCGTGGAAGAACACCAGCACCATGTCGCCGCTGTCGTCGCTGCAGCGCACCTTGTAGGGCCGGCGCTTGACGGTTGGCGGCTCGTGGCCGTCGATGGTGACGGTGATGGTGGCGACCCGGCCGTCGGGCGCCTCGGCGATTTTGGGCGCGAAGCGGCGGTCGATGAGCCCGCTGGGCAGGTGCCACAGCAAGTCGACCACCCGGGGGCCGGCGAGCCGTTCGATGAGTTTACCGATGCGTGGGCCGACGCCGGTCAGGGCGGTGACCTCGGCGAACAGGGGAAACAGGATTTTTGGCCGTGCCGACATTGAACCTTGGTATAAACCACCCGCGAAGGGCCGTCATGCCCCGGAGGGCCAAAATGAATGAGACGGTGGAAACGCGGCGAAAACGCCTGCACTTTCGAAGCTGGCACCGCGGCACCCGGGAACTCGACTTGTTGTTGGGTCGTTTCGCCGACCGTTGTCTGGGCGATTTGACCGTGGAACAGCTTGACCGTTACGAGGCAATTATCGAGAGTCCCGACCCCGACATCTATCGCTGGATATCTGGTGGCGAGGCGCCCCCGGCGGTCCATGACAACGACGTTTTGCACTTGATTAAAAACGCGAATTACAAAGTACAGTAAGCTGAATTCATTAAAAAAATACTTGTCTGTATCAGAGAAATTCTTGGTTACCGGCGCGCCCGAGGGCCATGACGCGGCGATTCTCGGTGACATGGTCGCGGCGGCCCCGGCGCGGGCCCTGTTGCATGTCGCCCGGGACGACGCCCGCATGGCGCAACTGGCCGAGGCGGTGGCCTTCTTCCACCCCCCTGTAGAATGCTTGATTTTTCCGGCCTGGGACTGCCTGCCCTACGACCGGGTGTCGCCAAATCCGCAAATCGTCAGCCAGCGTATGGAGACCCTAAACCGGCTCGCCGTCGAGGGGGGTGACGCCAATGACGGGGGACGGCTGGTGCTGACCACGGTCAACGCGGTGTTGCAGCGGGTGCCGGCACGCCACGCCATCGCCGGGGTTCGTCTCGAACTGGCGCCAAAAGGGCGGCTCGACCTGGACCACTTAGCGCGCTTTCTCGACCGCAACGGCTACACCCGCAGCGGCACCGTCAACGAGCCCGGCGACTATGCGCTGCGGGGCGGCATCGTCGACATTTTTCCGCCGGGCACGGAGACCCCGTTCCGCATCGACATGTTCGGCGACGAAATCGACAACATCCGCACCTTCGACCCCCTGAGCCAGCGCGGCGCCGAGCGGGTCGAGGCGCTGGATCTGACACCGGTCACTGAATACCAACTGGATGACGACACCATCACCCGGTTCCGCGAGGGCTACCGAGAGCTGTTCGGGGCCAACACCGGGGACGACCCGCTTTACGTGGCGGTCTGCGCCGGCCGCCGGCACATCGGCATGGAACACTGGATGCCGCTGTTCCACGACACCTTGGAAACCCTGTTCGATTATCTGCCGGATACGCCGGTCAGTCTGGACCCGTTAAATACCGAGGCCCGTGCGGCGCGGCTGGCGACCATCACGGACTACCATGCCGCCCGCCAGGCGCCGCCAGGACCGTCGAACGATAGCGCGGTGTACCGGCCGTTGCCGCCGGAACGGCTCTATCTCGACGTGCCTGAGTGGGATTTCCGTTTGCGCAGCCGGGCGGTGGCGGAACTGACGCCGTTCAACGCCCCCGAGACCGAGGCCGTGCCCGTGGTCGACGGCGGTGGCCGCCCCGCCAGGGATTTCACCGCCGAGCGCGCCAGTCCCGACATCAACCTGTTCGACGCGGTGCGCGACTACATGGTCACCGAACGGCAATCCGGACGGCGCCTGTTGGTCGCCTGCTACAGCGCCGGGTCGCGCGACCGCCTGGCCGGCGTCCTGACCGACCACGGGGTCGACCCGGTGGCCCGCCCCGAGACCTGGGCGGCGGCCCGCGACCTACCGAGCGGCTCGGTCGGGGTGCTGGTGCTCGGCCTCGAGCGCGGCTTTGAGACCGGCGACATGGTGGTGTTCAGCGAGCAGGATATTCTCGGCGATCGGCTCGCACGGCCGGCCCGCCGGGTGCGTCGGGGCGAGAATTTCATCGCCGAGGCGGCCCATCTCGACGTCGGCGATGTCGTGGTTCATGTGGACCACGGCATCGGCCGGTTCGACGGCCTCGAAACTCTGACCCTTAACGGTGCCCCCCACGACTGCGTGCGGCTGTTCTACGACGGCGACGACAAGCTCTATGTGCCAGTGGAGACCATCGAGGTGCTGTCGCGCTACGGTTCGGCCGAAGCGGTGGTCCAGCTCGACAAGCTTGGCGGCGTCCAGTGGCAGGCGCGCAAGGCGCGGCTCAAGCAGCGCATCAAGATGATGGCTGGCGAACTGATCAGCGTCGCCGCCGCCCGCAAGCTACGCCCCGGCGACCGCCTAGTGCCGCCCGAGGGTCTGTACGAGGAGTTCTGCGCCCGCTTCCCCTTCGTCGAGACCGATGACCAGTCTCGCGCCATCGACGATGTGGTCGGCGACCTGGGCTCGGGTTGGCCCATGGACCGGCTGGTCTGCGGCGATGTCGGTTTCGGCAAGACCGAAGTGGCCATGCGCGCCGCCTTCATCTCCGTCATGGAGGGCAAGCAGGTCGCCATCGTGGTGCCGACCACGCTGCTCTGCCGCCAGCACTACGCCACCTTCTCCGAGCGCTTCGCCGGGCTGCCGGTGAAAATCGGCCATTTGTCGCGGCTGGTCACCGGGAAGAGCGCCAGCGCGGTCAAGGACGGCCTCAAGGGCGGCCAGGTGGACATCGTCATCGGCACCCATGCCCTGCTCGGCAAGACCATCCGCTTCAAGCGCCTCGGCCTGCTGGTCATCGACGAGGAACAGCATTTCGGCGTCGCCCACAAAGAGAAACTCAAGCAGCTCCGCGCCGACGTCCATGTGCTGACCCTGACGGCGACGCCGATCCCGCGCACTCTGCAAATGGCGCTCAGCGGCGTGCGCGAACTCAGCCTCATCGCCACGCCGCCGGTCGACCGTCTGGCGGTGCGCACCTTCATCATGCCCTATGACCCGGTTGTGGTGCGCGAGGCCCTGTTGCGCGAGCATTTCCGGGGCGGCCAGAGTTTCTTCGTCTGTCCCCGTGTCCAGGACATCGAGCCCGCCGCCCGGCGCCTGCGCGAACTGGTGCCGGAAGTGCGTATCGCCATCGCCCACGGCCAGCTCGCGGCGCGGGAACTGGAGACCGTCATGAACGCCTTCTACGACGGCGCCTACGACGTGCTAATTTCCACCGCCATCGTCGAGTCCGGCCTCGATATTCCCACGGTCAACACGATGATTGTCCACCGCGCCCACATGTTCGGCCTGGCCCAGCTCTATCAGCTACGGGGACGCATCGGACGCTCCAAACTGCGCGCCTACGCCTATTTCACGCTGCCGCCCC
>JAYZAP010000127.1:0-7015 GCA_036339655.1 Pseudomonadota bacterium
CGCATCGCATCGGCGATCAGCGGGGCGATGGTAATCACCCGAATCTTCGACGAATTGCGCACCGTCTCGGTCGGTTCGATGCTGTCCGTCACGGTCAAATAATCGAGCGCCGAGGATCCGACACGGCTGATCGCTTCACCAGACAGCACGCCGTGACTGATGTGCGCCGACACCGATTCCGCGCCAGCGTCCTTGAGCGCGGCGGCGGCGTTACACAACGTACCGGCGGAGTCGACAATGTCATCAATGATGATGCATCGGCGACCTTGCACGTCGCCAATGATGTTCATCACTTCGGAAACACCCTCCCGTTCGCGCCGCTTATCGACGATCGCGAGATCGCCGTCAAGCCGTTTGGCGATGCCGCGGGTGCGGATGATGCCACCGGCGTCGGGCGACACGAAGGCCAGGTCATCGCCATTGAAGTTGTCGACCAGGTCCTTTTCGAACACCGGCGAGGTAAACAGGTTGTCCACCGGGATGTCGAAGAAGCCCTGAATCTGTCCGGCATGGAGTTCCAAGGTCAGCACCCGGTCGGCGCCGGCCTCGGTAATCAGGTTGGCCACCAGCTTGGCCGAAATCGGCGTCCTGGGGCCGGCCTTGCGGTCCTGGCGGGCATAGCCGAAGTAGGGCATGACGGCGGTGATGCGGCTGGCTGAGGCGCGGCGAATGGCGTCGATACAGACCAGCAGCTCCATGAGGTTGTCATTGGCCGGAAACGATGTCGACTGGATCAGGAAGATATCCTCGCCGCGCATGTTCTCTTCAATCTCGACGAACACTTCCATGTCCGCGAAGCGGCGGATACCGGCCTTGACCAGAGGCATATCGAGACATGACGCGATAGCGTCGGCAAGCGGCCGATTGCTGTTGCCAGCCAGTACTCTCATGAGGAAATTCCTTGGCCGCGACGACCGGCCCAAAGGCTGAAATGAGGGGTGCCGCGTCACCCCGCCAACGACGCGGCGGACTGTAGCAAAGCGACCCGCGAGTTTCAACGACTATGCCGCTGTTTGGAGAGCTTTCTCGGCTACAAACCGATTTTCTCCAGCAGATAGAGTACGCCGGTGGCGCCGTCGTCGGCGATGGCAGCAGCGATGGCGCCCCATTCTCCGTCCAGGGTGCCGGCGGGCAGGGTGTTTGCCTGGTTGATGACACCGAGGCGTTGGCCGTCGGGCTTCAGGACTTCCCACACCACCTCGATGCGCTGAACGCCGGGCTCGGCGTCGGACATCACCACGGTGCCGAGAATCAGAAGCGTGTTGTCACCGGGCTCGGTGGCAAGCGCCATGCCGCGCCATTCGAGGGTCCCGGCCATGGC
Organism: Pseudomonadota bacterium; assembly: GCA_036339655.1. GTDB lineage: Bacteria > Pseudomonadota > Alphaproteobacteria > JAAXGF01 > JAAXGF01 > JAYZAP01. The sequence continues at coordinate 1,322 of JAYZAP010000127.1, forward strand.
CCGGGCTAAAGCCACGCGGCCGTTGCCCGGGGCGCCGATAATCGGGGCGATGACCAGCGCCAGCCGCGGCGCCGTTTCTATTGGCGCGACCGCATCGCGGCCAAGCAGCGTCAGCACTTGCGCCGCCACGTCACTGGCCAGGACCTCCAAGACCTCGTCCGCCTGCTCGAATTCGCCCAGGGTGGCGCCCTGGGCGTCGCTCAGGGTCCAACCCAACGTCGCGCTGTCGGCGCCACCTTCGCAAATGAGCCACAGGCTGCCGAGATTGCCGCCGGCGGCGCTGGCCGGCACTTCGGCGTCGCGCAGCGCCTCGATGACCGCCGCGCCCAACCCATTGGGACAGCGGGTGGCGTCAACCATTACCCCAGCGCCGTCGGCGGGCCGCAGAGCCTCAGGATCGGCATCGACATGAGCGAACGGCCGGGGCAACGGGCCACAGGCGCCCAGGGCCAGCGCCAGGGCCAACGCGACAACGCGGCTAGAGCACACAGCTCACCAGCAAGCCAAGCGCCAGAAATGCCAGAAACATGAGCAGGTGGGGCACGGCGTCAGTTGACCACAAGATCGAGAGTGGCGGCGGAAAGGCGCTCGCAGCCGGCTTCCGTGACCCGCACGGTCTCGCCCAGGGCAATGGCCAGGCCGCGGCCGCTGTCGAGAATCATCGGGTGCATGAAAAACACCATGTTGGGCTCGGCGATGACCGGATTGCCGGCGTAGAACATGGGCCAGTCCATCCAGTTGGGCGCGAAGGTCGTGCCCAGGCTGTAGCCGCAGGCGTTGAGCCGGTGGTCGCCGTAGCCGGCGTCATCGAACACCCGGGCATGGGCGTCGAACACCTCGCCCACGGGGCGGCCCGGTTTGAGCGCCTCCTGGCAAGCCAGCAGGGCGTCGTGACAGGCCTTGTGCATGTCCCGGTGAGCCGCGCCGGCGCGTCCAGTCAGCACCGTGCGCATGAGCGCCGCGTGGTAGTGGCGATAGGCGCCGGCGAACTCAATCATCATCTGGTCTTGCGCATCAAGGTGGCGGCGGCCCGAGTAGTAGCGGCACAGCAGGGCATCGGCCCCGGAGCCGATGATGAACTCGTTGCCCGGATAGTCGCCGCCGCCCTTGAACACAGCCCCCTGCATGGCGGCCAGAATGTCGCCCTCGAAGGCGCCGGCCACGGTCAGGCGGTTGGCCTCGTCAAGCGCGGCATCGCCAAGTTCGGCGGCGCGGCGTACATAGTCGAGCTCGGCCGGGCTCTTGACTACCCGCAGGCGGCTGACCAGTTCGGAGGCGTCTTCCAGGGTACAGAAACCGTTGAGGGCGGCCTCGGTCATGCGCCAGCTTCGCCCGGTCAGGCCATAGGCCTCGAACTCAATTCCGAGCCTCTGCCCCCGGCAGCCGTGCCCCTCGAGTATGGCCTTGAGGTCCGCCGCCGGCGTGGCACCGTCGCGGTCGACCCAGACCCGGATGTCCTCGATTGTCGAGGTGTGGCGCGCCTGGCGTAGGTCGGGCGAGCGGGTCAGCAGGGTCATTGTCCCGTCGGCGCCGAGGTAAAGGCACTGATAGAAGACATAGCCGAAGGTATCGTAGCCGGTCAGGTAGTACATGCTCTCCTGGCGGAACATGAGCAGGCCGTCGAGGTCGGCGTCGGTCATGGCGGCGATGGTTCGGGATTGCCGCCCGGCGAACTCCTCGCGGCTGAAATGAAGCGCCATCTAGTGGTCCTCCAATGTCACCAATGAAATGAGCCGCCCGTGATCGTCCTCGCCGGCATGGCAGGCCCGGCGGTAGCTGAAGAACCGCGCCTCGTCGCCGTAGGTATCGAGCCCGAGAACCTCGACCGAGGCAAGCCCCAGGTCGCCAAGTCTGGCAGCGACGTAACCGGCGAGGTCGAACTGGTGATGGCCCGGGCGGCTCGACGGTACGAAATAGCCGGCGTTGCCCGCATCGGCGGCGACAAAGGCCTCGCGGAACTCGGGCCCGACCTCGTAAGACACCTGGCCGATGCAGGGCCCGACCGCGGCCACCGTCTCCTCCGCCGTGGCACCCCGCGCCGCCATGGCCTCGACGGCGGCCTCGACGACGCCGTCGTGGGCGCCGCGCCAGCCGGCATGGGCGGTGCCAATCACCCGCGCCCTTTGGTCGGCGAACAACACCGGCGCGCAGTCGGCGGTGAGAACTCCGAGGGCGATGCCAGGGCGGTCGCTGGCCATGGCGTCGGCCTCAGGGGCGTCGCTGGGCACCCAAGGCTCGGTGACCGTAACAGCGCGCGCCGAATGGCACTGATAGGCGGTAACCAGCGCGTCGGCGCCGAGGTCTGTCATGGCGCGGGCCCGGTTCTCGGCCACCTGGGCAGCAGTGTCGCCGGAGCCGAAACCGCAATTGCGTGACTCGTACAGGCCATTGCTGACCCCGCCCTGGCGAGTAAAGAAGCCGTGGCGAACGCCCTTCATGGCGGCGGCTTCAATCATGGCGCGGCCTCGAACCCGGCGGGGGCCGGCGCGCCGGGGGCAGCGATGGCGAGAACCTTGAACAGGCTGCCCATTTCCCCCGAACCGATGAGCCGCCCCAGGGCAGTCTCGATATCCTGGCGCTGGCCGGCACTGGCGCCGGTGGCGAGTTTCGCGGCCCGCGCCTCGATACCGAGAGCGAGCAGAAACTCGCCCTGGCTGACCGGGCCGTACACCTCGGCGCCGCCATCCCGAGCAACCCGGGCGACGGTGGTGAAGTCGACCCGGGCGGAAAGGTCGGCCTCGCCCGGGTCGTCGAGCACATGGTGGTTGCCATGGTCGCGCACCGCCTGGAAGGTATCGCCGAGCGGGCCCTGGTCGGATGCGTAGTCGATAATTAGGGCCAAGCCACCGTGGTCGACAAGCCGCCGAGCGATGTCATGGGTCAGGCTGATGGCCGCCGCCGACATTTCGGCGAAGCTGTTGATAGGCGCGCCGTCCAAGCTATCGGGCAGCAGCGCCAGGGCCGGTGTCGGCTGGTCCGCGAGTACGAAGCGGAATCCGCCCTGGGACTGCGTATCGACCAGGCGCTCGCGCCAGCCTTGGAGGGTTCGGATGAATTGATGTATTGGCAGCACGTCGTAGAGCTCGTTGGTGACTAGAAGCAGCGGTCCCTCGGGTACCTCGGCGAGGGCGTCATGCCAGGCCACCGAAATCCCGTCGAGGGCCTTGCGCTGCAAAGCGCTCAATGTCGGGCTTGTCTCGACCAGGTGAACGTCGAGGGCAGCACGGCACTCGGGCGCAGTGGTCATGGCGCGAAGCGCATCGGCCATCAGGGTTCCTCGGCCGGGACCCATCTCAACCAGGCGGACCGTGTCAGGGCTGCCCATCTGGTGCCAGCCGGCGACGCACCACAGGCCAATCAGCTCGCCGAACATCTGGCTGACCTCCGGAGAGGTGACGAAATCGCCGGTCATGCCCAGGGGGTCACGGTTGATGTAATAGCCGTGCTCGGGATGGCCCATGGCGGCGGCCATGTAGGCCGCCACGGTCAACGGCCCGTGCATGGCAATTTCGTTGCGCAGGTGGCTCGTCATGGGGGTCATGGGCTGGACTCAGGGGCGCGGCGCAATATCAGCCACAAGCCGAAAGCGATGACCGGCAGGGACAGCAACTGGCCCATGGTGGCGCCGCCTAACAGGAAACCGAGAAAGGCGTCAGGCTCGCGGAAGAACTCGACGGTGATGCGGGCCACGCCGTAGCCGCAGAAAAACACCCCGGCCAAGACCCCGTGTCGCCGGCGCAGGTCGGTCAGACGCCACAGGGTGAACAGCACCAGAAACAGCGCCACGCCCTCAAGCAGGGCCTCGTAGATCTGGCTGGGATGGCGCGGGTCGGGACCGCCGTGAAGGAATACCACGGCCCAGGGCACGTCGGTCACCCGGCCCCACAGCTCGCCATTGATGAAATTGGCGATGCGCCCGAAGAACAACCCGATGGGCGCGGCGCAGGCGATGACATCGGCCAGGGCAAACAAGGCCAGACCTCGGCGCCGGGCGAATAGCACCAGGGTAATCACCACCCCGGCCAGGCCGCCGTGAAACGACATGCCGCCATGCCACACGAACAGCACTTCGAGCGGATCGGCCAGGTAGAAGCCGGGCTTGTAGAACAGCACGTAGCCGAGACGGCCGCCGAGTATGACGCCGAGCACCATCCACGCCACCAGATCGTCAATCGCTGCCCTGTCGGCGCCGCCGGGCTGTTCGGCGGCGAGGCGCAACACATAGCGCCAGCCGAGCAGGATGCCCGCCATATAGGCCAGGGCGTACCAGCGGATGGCCAGGGGCCCAATCTCGACCAGCACGGGATCGATCATGGGGAAGGGAATAGCCAGGGTTATCATTGGTACGGATCGTTGCGGTCAAGGAAATCGCGCACATAGGCGCCGACGCCGTCTTCCATAGAAAGGAACGGCGCGCGGTAGCCGGCATGGCGCAGTCGCTCCATGGGCGCCTCGGTGAAGTACTGGTAATTGGCGCGGATTTCCTCGGGCGTATCCACATACTCGATGTTGGGTTCGCGGCCCACCGCCGAGAACAGGGCACCTACAAGGTCGGCGAAGCTGCGTGCCTGGCCGGTGCCGAGATTGTAGAGACCGCTGACCTGAGGGTTCTCGAGCAACCACAGCATGACCGCGACGCAGTCCGATACCGCGATGAAATCGCGCGACTGGCCGCCATCCGCGTAGTTCGGGTGGTGGGACTTGAACAAAGTCACGGCCTCGCCGCGCGATGCCCTGGAGTGGTTCTTGGCGACAATGCTTTGCATTGCGCCCTTGTGGTATTCGTTGGGGCCGTAGACGTTGAAGAACTTGAGACCCACCCACTGCGGCGGCGCCCCTTGGCCGTCCGCCACCAGACGCGCCACCCGCTGGTCGAACAGATGCTTGGACCAGCCGTAGAGGTTGAGCGGCTTGAGCCTGGCCAGGGCATCGAGGGAACCATCATCGTCGAACCCCCGGGCGCCGTCGCCGTAGGTCGCCGCCGAGGAGGCATAGATCAGGCGCACCCCACGGGCCGCACACCAGCGCCACAAAGCCAAACTGAAATCGTAGTTCTCAGCCATCACCAGATCGACATCGGTCACCGTGGTCGAGGATACGGCGCCCATGTGGAACACCGCCTCGACCGCGCTGGCCTCGTCATCGAGAAAGGCCAACAAATCCCCGGGCGCGACAATCCGGACCTCCGGGTGTTTGGCGAGATTTGGCGCCTTGGGGTCGCCTTCGGCAAGACGGTCGCAGACGACAAGCTTGGACGTGCCGCGCCGGGCCAGCGCCGCCACAAGATTCGAGCCGATAAATCCGGCGCCGCCGGTAACCACAATCATAGTGCTGGTTATAAGATTCGCGCGGCCTGCCCGCAAGGGACGGTACTTGTCTGGGCTCAACGTGATGCCCATATTCGGGCTGTCACGACAAGGAAAGTGAAGATCATGCAAAGCCGCAACCGCCTGCTCGACGATCTTGCCAAGGTGGCGGGCAGCGCCGTCGGTGTTGCCGCCGGCCTCAAGAACGAAGTCGAGGCGCGGCTGCGCCACCAGTTCGAGCGGGTGCTCGACGGACTCGAACTGGTCGACCGCGACGAGTTCGAGGCGGCCAGGGCCAGGGCCGCCGAAGCCCGCGCCGAGAACGAACGCCTGGCCGTCCGCATCGCCGACCTGGAAGCGGCTGCCAAATCCGGTAACACGGCCGGCA
>JAYZAP010000128.1:0-9665 GCA_036339655.1 Pseudomonadota bacterium
TTATCTGGCTCAAATTGACGATACCGATTTGCGGGCTCAGGCCGAAGCGGCGGCGCAGCGCCTCGGGCTCGAGTACGAATACCGCTACCCCGGTTACGGCGAGTTGGAGCAATTCATGGCCGCCGCCGTCGAGACCCCGGACAACTCTCAAGATGAAAGTTCGCCCAATGGCAAAGCTGACCGTCGTCTATTGGCGTGACATTCCCGCCCAGGTAATTGCCAAGGAAAAGCGCAACGCGGCCAAACTGGTCCTGTCCGAGCGCTTCGAGAAGGCCATCGACCGCGCCGCGATGCGCTCCGGCGCCCGCGACACCGACGCCTACCTCGCGGAATGGCGCCGTGGCGAGCCGACCAACTGCGGCGACGACTTGGACGCGGAGGCCGCCGTCATGGCGGCGCGTCTGGAAGTGGAATTTGACGACACCCGGCTGGCCGCGCTGGTGGCGTCCGGCGGACGCGAGGAGAGCTGATTATGAATGCCGTGATGACAAGCGACGCCGTGCACTCGTCAGGTAAACTGGAAGCCGTGCTGCGCCAGGGCCATTTCGCCGTCACCGCCGAGACCTCGCCGCCCGACGCCGCCGACCCGACGGTGGTGCTCGACCGGGTGGCACCGCTCAAGGGCGTCGCCGACGCGGTCAACGTGACCGACGGGGCTGGCGCCCGGGCTCATATGTCGGCCATCGCCTGCGCCGCTATTCTCGCCCGCGAGGGCTATCAACCGGTGCTCCAGTTCACCGCGCGGGACCGCAACCGCCTGGCGCTTCAGGGCGATCTGGTGGGCGCCGGGGCGCTGGGCATTCACAACATCCTGTGCCTCTTCGGCGATGACCCCAGGAGCGGCGACCAGCCCGACGCCATGCCGGTATTCGACCTTGATACGGCGGGAATCCTGAGCACCGCGAAAGGCTTGCGCAAAGGCGCCTATCCCGGCGGCCGCCGTGTATCGCCGCCGCCGGCCCTGTTCATCGGCGCCGCCGATGCGCCACGGCCCCTCGACGACAACTGGAAGCCCGACGGGCTGAGGGCCAAGATCGACGCCGGCGCCGACTTCTTTCAGACCCAGTATTGCTTCGACATGGACGTGTTGCGCGCCTATATGGCGCGGCTCGGGGACGAGGGCATTACCGAGCGGGCGTTTTTCCTCATTGGCATCGGCCCCATCGCCTCGGCCAAGTCGGCCCGTTATATGAACGAGAACCTGTTCGGCGTGCATATTCCCGAGCTCCTGGTCAAGCGCCTCGAAAGCGCCAAGGACCAGCGCGCCGAGGGCCGCGCCATCTGCGCCGAGCTGCTCCAGGAGCTGCGCGAGATCGACGGCGTGTCGGGGGCTCATTTGATGGCCCCGAAACAGGAAGCGTCGATCGCCCAGGTCATCGAAGAGTCCGGCGTCCTCGCCGCGCGTTAGAACACGCCATGTATGCCGTACGACAGTGGTCGGTGCGCAACGCACGCGGCCTCGAATGGCTGTACAGCAAGTTCGCCGCCACCCTGCTGCGCCTCCATCCGCTGTTCGAGCGCGTCGGCTATGGCCGTCTCGAAGCGCCCGTGGCGAGCCTGGAGCGCCGCCTCAAGGGCTTCATGTTCGATTGTCACATGTGCGGCCAGTGCGCCCTGCGCGCCACCGGCATGTCGTGCCCGATGAATTGCCCCAAGTCCCTGCGCAACGGTCCCTGCGGTGGCGTTCGGCCCGACGGCCACTGCGAGGTCGAGCCCGCCATGCGCTGCGTCTGGGTCGAGGCCTGGAACGGCGCCCGGCGAATGCGCGAGGGCGACATCATCTCGGACATTCATAACCCGGTCGATCATCGTCTTGGCGAGACCTCGTCGTGGCTGCGGGTGACCCGCGAGCAGAGCCTGGCCGTGGAAACCGACTCCGACTGGACCGGATGATGGCCGGTGGCTCCCGCACTCCGATGAATCCTGATCATCCCCTGCCGGGCCACTCGTCGGCCGGCCGCCTGGAGCGGGTGCTGCGGGCCGGCCGGTTCGCGGTTACCGCCGAGCTCAACCCACCGGACTCCGCCGACCCGCGCGAGGCCTACGAGCGCGCCCTGGTGCTGGCCGAGGTCTGCGACGCGATCAACGCCACCGACGCCTCGGGCGCCAACACCCATATGTCGAGCCTCGGCATATGTGCCCTGTTGACCAACGCGGGCTATGCCCCGGTGATGCAGATTTCCTGCCGTGACCGCAACCGCATCGCCATTCAGGGCGATGTGCTGGGGGCCGCGGCCCTCGGGGTGAGCAACATTCTCTGCCTCACCGGCGACGGGGTTCAGGCCGGCGACCAGCCCGGCGCCAAGCCGGTGTTCGACCTCGACGGCATTTCGCTGCTCGAGACCATCCGCATCATGCGCGACGAGGGGCGGTTCCTGTCGGGGCGCAAGCTGACCGTGCGGCCCCAGGTTTTCCTCGGCGCCGCGGCCAATCCCTTCGCGCCGCCTTACGACTACCGGCCCCTGCGCCTGGCCACCAAGGTCGCCGCCGGCGCCCAGTTCGTGCAGACCCAGTACTGCTTCGACGTGCCGCGCCTCGAACGCTACATGGACCAGGTGCGTGATAGGGGGCTTCACGAACGCTGTTTCATACTGGTCGGCGTCGGCCCTCTGGCGTCGGCGCGGGCGGCGCGCTGGATTCGATCGAACGTGCCCGGCGTGCATATTCCCGACCCGGTAATTGCCCGGCTAGAGCACGCGGAGAAGCCGAAACTCGAGGGCAAACAGATTTGCATCGAGCTGATTCAGCAGATCCGTGAAATAAAAGGCATTGCCGGAGTCCACCTGATGGCGTATCGCCAGGAAGAGTTGGTCTCCGAAATCATTGGCGAGTCGGGCGTGCTCGATGATCGTCACCCCCAATCCCATCACAAACGCAGCCACAAAGTGCAGAATATTAGGACCGCGACATGACCGACACCGTTGTCAGCTCAGCCACCAAGGAGGTGGTGATCGGCTTCGACAGACCATTCGTTATCATCGGCGAGCGTATCAACCCGACGGGCCGCAAGCTGCTGGCCGCCGAAATGGCGGAGGGCGATTACAGCCGCGTCGAATCCGATGCCCTGGCCCAGGTCGCCGCGGGCGCCCATATGCTCGACGTCAACGCCGGCATTCCCATGGCCGACGAGCCGAAAATTCTGGCCGAGGCGATCCGTCTGGTTCAGTCCCTGACCGACGTGCCCCTGTCGATTGACTCGTCCATCGTGGCGGCGCTCGAATCCGGTCTCGAAGCCTACCAGGGCAAGGCCCTGGTCAACTCGGTCACCGGGGAGGAAGAGCGTCTCGAAGTGGTGCTGCCGTTGGTCAAGAAATACGGCGCCGCGGTGGTCGCCATCTCCAATGACGAGACCGGCATTTCCATGGACCCGGATGTCCGTTTCGCGGTCGCCAAGACCATCGTCGAGCGGGCCGAGGATTACGGCATCCCGCGTTCCGACGTGATCGTTGATCCGTTGGTCATGCCGGTCGGCGCCCTCAACGATGCCGGCGCCACCGCCTTCAGCATCATCCGGCGGCTGCGCGAGGAGCTCAAGGTCAACACCACCTGCGGCGCCTCGAACATCAGCTTCGGCCTGCCGGCGCGCAACGGCCTCAATGCCGCATTCCTGTCCATGGCCATGGGTGCCGGCATGACCTCGGCGATCACCAGCCCGCTGCACGAGGAGACCATCACCGCGACCATGGGCGGCGATGTGATGATGGGCCACGACAACAATTGCGCCCGCTGGATCCGCCGCTTCCGTCCGGCTGCGTCCGAAGACGCCGCCAATGGCGCCGGCCGCCGCCGCGAAGGCCGCCGCCGCCGTGCCTAGCGATAGCGCAGTGGGCGACGCTCTCGTCGTCTTCACGCCATCGGGGCGGCGCGGCCGCTTCCCGCTCGATACGCCGTTGCTGCAGGCCGCCCGGGAACTCGGCGTCGATATCGACTCGGTGTGTGGCGGCCGGGCGATTTGCGGCCGCTGCCAGATAACCCTCAGCGAGGGCGAATTCGCCAAACACGGCATTACCTCGGTGGTCGAAAACCTTACCGCCGTCAACGCCGCCGAAACCCGCTATGACGAGAAACGCGGCCTCGCCACCGGCCGCCGGCTGAGCTGCCAGGCCCGGATTGCCGGCGACGTGGTCATTGACGTGCCGGCGGACAGCCAGGTCCACAAACAGCTTGTGCGCAAGCGCGCCGACGCCCGCAAGATCGAGATCGACCCGGTGGTCACCCTGCATTACGTCGAAGTCGACGAGCCCGACATGCACGACCCGGCGAGCGATCTGCGGCGGGTAATTCGCGCCCTCAAGGCGCAATGGGACCTGGTTGTGGCCGACGCCGACCTCCGGGTTCTGCACCGGCTTCAGGTGGCGTTGCGCGACGGCGAGTGGACGGTCACCGTGGCGGTCCGAGAGGGCAGCCAGATCATCGCCGTGTGGCCCGGCTTCGTCGACCGTGCCCACGGTCTCGCCGTGGACGTTGGCTCGACCACCGTGGCCGCCCATCTCTGCGATCTGTCGACTGGCGAAGTCATCGCCGCCGCTGGCGCCATGAACCCGCAAATCCGTTTCGGCGAAGACCTCATGAGCCGGGTCTCCTATCTCATGCTCAACCCCGGCGGTGACGCCGAGATGACCCGGGTGGTGCGGGAAACAATTGACAAGCTGGCCGCCGAAGTCGCCGCCGAGGCCGATATCGCACCCGAGGACATCCTCGAAATCACTTTTGTTGGCAATCCGATCATGCATCATCTGCTGCTCGGCATCAGCCCGCTTGAACTCGGCTTCGCGCCCTTAGCCCTCGCCACCGAAGATGCTGAGACAATTAGGGCCAGCGAGCTCGACATCAATATCTACAGTAACGCCCGGACCTATGTGCTGCCCTGCATCGCTGGCCATGTGGGGGCCGATACTGCCGGCGTTATCCTGGCCGAGGGGCCGCATCTTTCCGACGATTTGATGCTTATCGTCGATGTCGGCACCAACGCCGAGATCGTGCTTGGCAATCGCCAGCGTCAGTTGGCCGCGTCGAGCCCCACCGGCCCGGCCTTCGAAGGCGCCCAGATCAGTTGCGGTCAGCGCGCCGCGCCCGGCGCCATCGAACGGGTGCGCATCGACCCGGTCACCCTCGATCCCCGGTTCCGGGTCATCGGCTGCGAGGCGTGGTCCGACGAGGACGGATTCGACAGCCCGGTCACCGGGGTCTGCGGCTCGGGCGTCATCGAGGCCATCGCAGAACTCTATCTCGCCGGTGTTATCACCAGCGACGGCGTTATCGCCGGCGCCATGGCCGAACGCTCGCCGCGTATCGTCGCCGACGACCGGACGTTCTCCTATGTGCTGTTCGATGGCGAAAACCCGTTGCACATCATCCAAAACGACGTGCGCGCCATCCAGCTCGCCAAGGCGGCGCTCTATGCCGGGGCGCGCCTGCTCATGGACCGCATGGAGGTCGACACGGTCGACCGCATCGTCCTGACCGGCGCCTTCGGCAGCCATATCGACGTCAAGCATGCCATGGTTCTCGGCATGATTCCCGATTGCCCGCTGAACAAAGTCGCCGCCGCCGGCAATGCCGCCGGGACGGGCGCCCGCATCGCCCTGCTGAACCGCGCCGCCCGGACCGAAATCGAGACCGTGGTGCGCGGCGTCGAAAAAATCGAAACCGCGGTGGAGCCGCGCTTCCAGGAGCATTTTATCAATGCCATGGCGCTGCCCCACAAGACCGACCCGTTTCCCAACCTGGCCAAGGCAGTAGCGTTGCCCACGCCTGTCCAGGCGGCCGAAGAAGCGGGCGAAAACAGTGGCCGCCGTCGGCGCCGGCGGCGCGCCTGAATTCGGTGTCCCGTTTCCGAGCCGTGTTTGGAGACGGCAAACCGATCATTGGTGTCATCCACCTGCCGGCCCTGCCGGGTTACCCGCAATCGCCGGGCCTCGATGGCGTGTTGGCGCGGACGCTGCGCGATGTCGAGGCATTGGAGCGCGGCGGCACCCAGGGCATTCTGGTCGAGAACGACGAAGACCGGCCCATGCGCGTCGAGGCGGCGCCAGAAACCACGGCAGTCATGACCCGTGCCACCCGCGAGGCGGTCGTCGCCGCGTCCCGGGCGGTTGTCGGCATCGAGATCCTGCTAAACGATCCCATGGCGTCCCTGGCGGTGGCCAAGGCGGCCGGGGCCACGTTCATCAGGACCGACTACTTCGTCGACCCCATGGAGCGGCCCGAGCACGGCGGCGCGATGGCCATCGACCCGGTCGGATTGATTGCCTACCGCCGCGACATCGGCGCCGAGGACGTGCTGATCCTGGCCGACATTCAGGTCAAATACGCGACCATGATGGTCGAGCGCAACCTGGTGGAATCCGCCGCCCTGGCTGCCGACCACGGCGCCGACGGCATCATCGTCAGCGGCCTGGTTACCGGCCAGCCGCCCGATGTCGCTGAGGTCGCGGCGGCCAAGCAAGGCGCCGGGACGGTCCCGGTGCTGATCGGCAGCGGAACCGACGCCGACAACGCCGCCGCCCTGCTCACCGTGGCCGACGGCGCCATCGTCGGAACCAGCCTGAAGGACGACCATGGTATCGTCGCTGGGCGCGTCGCTGAACTGGTGGCCGTGGCCTGCGGTGCCGGAGATCGACCATGAGAGTCACCGCCGTTGGCGATTGTGGGGTCGACCGCTACCTCGACCTCAAGGCCGACCGCCCCGGCGGCGTCAGCCTGAACTTCGCGGTCAACGCCAGCCAGTTGTTTCCGGACCAAACCGCGGTCAGCGTTGTCACCTCGCTGGGCAGCGACCCGGAGGCGGACCTCGTCCGTGCCGCTGTCCACGACCTCGGCATCGACGCTTGTTTCGCCGACTCCAAGGGAGCGACGTCGATTCAATACATCGACCGCGAGCCGTCGGGCGAGAAGGTGTTCGTCAACTACGAGGCCGGCGTGCTGGCTACCTATGAGGTCGGCGCCAGGGAGCGTGCGATCATCGCCGAATCCGATGTCCTGATGGCGGTGGTTTACGCCGGTGTGGTGCGGTTATTTTCGTCGGTCATGAAGACCCCGTCCGCCGGTCTGCGGGCGGTCGATTTCGGCGCCCTGGTTCATCTTGACGACCCGGTGGGGCTGGTCGCCGATAATGCCGGCGATTTCGATGTCGGTTTCTTCGGCCTCGACGTGGATCAGGAAGACCTGGTGAACAGCCTCGAAGCGATCGCGCTTCGCCACAAGCGGCTGTTTGTCGTCACCCTGGGCGAGCATGGCAGTCTCGCCATCGGTGGCGACCATCGGCTGTGGTGCCCGGCGACACCGGTGGATGGGGTGGTCGACACCACCGGCGCCGGCGATACTTTCGCGGCCGGCTTCCTCGCCGCCTACACCGACTCGCAAAACGTCGCCCTCAGCTTGCGCAAAGGCGCCGATGCGGCGGCGGAAACCGTTGCCAGGGTCGGCGCCTTCGATGCTGAAATGACTCCGTGGGAATAGACGGCTTCGCTTCTAGGCGATTTTCACTTGGCGTTCTTCGAAACCGGCGGTGGCGTGATCGAGGTCGGCTTCGAGGGTATCGCCAAGGCGCAGGATGGGCACACCGGTCGACAGGTTTCGAAGTTCGGGATGATCGCGGTCAAAGCTGGTAATCACGGCGAACCGGGTGGCGGCAGTGATTGACATGACGGTGAGGGCGCGAACCAGATCGGTGCCGTTGATGGCGCCAAGGACGGCTGATGTTATGAAGATGTCTAGCCGCATAACCGCCGCCAAGTCGAATACTTCAGTGGCCGTTCACACCGCCGATGATCGAAATCCACGGGCCGCCAATGACCGCGAAATGAACTGGCTTATGGACCGCGATGGAATGACGAGCAGGACATTGATGTCGACCGGCGCCTTGGGCTTGGCATCCGGGCTCGAATGGACCGGCATGCGACGTATGATATCGGCGTTCGCCGTGTCACCGGGGTCGGTACCCTGATCGACGATATCAGCAAGGGTGTCGTGGAAAACCCGGGTTTGCGCGACGTGGCGGGCAAGAGGCGGGTCAACCGACGCCATGTAGTCTTCAAGAAGGTTTGAAATCAGACTTATTGACAGAAAACCGAAGGCCAAGCCCATGCCCTTGAGGTTGTGGACCTCGCGACGGATGTCGAGCGCCGACTCGTCTTCCTCGCCAGGGGAACCGCGCAACGCGTCGAGAAGTCCGTCGACGGTTTCAAGGCGGTCGCGGGCGTCGGCGAAGAAGTTGTCGTGAAGCCGTGCAACGATGTCGTCGGAATTGGTTTGAGTGGGCACCATCGGTCCTGGTCGGTCCTGTGGTCGAGGTGCCGCTATTGTTGAGTAAGAATGGGTAACGAACGATTAATGCCGGGCCGCCAGTCTGGCTGGCGCATTTCACGCCTACGCCGCGGCGCGGCGTTCCTCTCGCGGCGTTTTTTCGAAGTTTTCCCGATAGCATTTCGAGAAGTGAGACGCTGAGACGAACCCACAGGCCAGGGCCACGTCGAGCACCGACATATTGGTCTGCAGCAGCAACTGGCGCGCCCGCCGCAGTCTGATATCCAGGTAGTAGTGCTTGGGCGTAATATCCAGGTGCTTACGGAACAGGCGCTCGAGCTGGCGGGTCGAAAGGCCGACACTGCCCGCCAGTTCGCGCCGGGACATGGGTTCTTCCAGATTGGCCTCCATCTGGCCGATGACCGACAGCAGCTTGGTGTCGCGTACGCCGAGGCGCGACTGCAAAGTCATGCGCTGGTGGTCGTTGGGTCCGCGGATGCGGTCGTGGATGAACTGGTCCGAAACCGCCGCCGTCAACTCGTGGCCGTAGGCCAGCCCGATCAGGTGGAGCATCATGTCGAGGGCCGCGGTGCCGCCCGAGCAGGTAAAGCGGCCGCGGTCGATCTCGAAGACATCAGATGTGACATCGATATTGGGAAATTCTTCGGTAAAGCCGGGAATGTTCTCCCAGTGGATGGTGCAGCGGTAATTTTCGAGCAACCCGGCCCGGGCGAGGATATGGCTGCCGGTACAAACCGCGCCGATACGGGTGCCGTTGCGTGCCTGGCGGCGCAGCCAGGAAAACACCTCCTTGTCGCGAAACCGCTGAACATCAATGCCGGCGCAGACGATCAAGGTCGGGAAGTGACGGGCGTCGGCGATGCTGGTGGTCGCCATGGTGGCCAGACCGTTGCTGGCGTTGACCGGCTCGCCGTCCTTGGTCACCACTTGCCAATCATAGAGCTGGTGCCCGCTCATGCGATTGGCCGACCGCAGTGGCTCGATCGAGGCGGTGAAGGCCATCATCGAGAAGTTGGGGACAAGCAGGAACCCGATTGATTCCGGCGCGGTCGGCTTGGCGATATGCAGCATGGCCGGTTTCCTCGGGGCGGACCATCCAATGATTGGCGAAATCAGGATACTCGACGACGCGATTAGACTAAAATCAAATTCATACCCGAACCTTGAGGAGCCAACTGATGGGCGCCACCGTTCCCCCCGTTTGCGACTTCGGCTGGAAGGCGCCGGACTTCGAGCTTCCTGGTGTCGATGGTGAAATCCACCGCTTGAATGATCTGCGCGGCGACAAGGGCACGCTGGTCATGTTCATCTGCAACCACTGCCCCTACGTCAAAGCAATCCTCGGCCGCATGGTACGCGACGCCCGTGAACTGGCCGACCTTGGTGTTGCCAGTGTC
>JAYZAP010000129.1:0-3051 GCA_036339655.1 Pseudomonadota bacterium
GCGGCGTTTCGTGTGTCCCTTCGCCGGGCATCAACCAAGCTACAGCCCCGAGCGCCAGCAGCGACACTCCGCCGCTAAATAGCCAATGGGCGCGCCAGCCGTAACCCCCGGCGGCAAGGCCGGCGACCAGCACGGCGGAGACGACGATGCCGCAGCCGACGCCGGCGAAATGCACGGCGGACAGGCCGGCGCGCCCGGCCGCCGCGAGGCGGTCGAGAACCAGAGCCGAGCCTAACACCAGCACGAAGGCGCTGGCCACGCCACCCATGAAGCGTAACCCGAGGAACAGCGTCAGGGACGGGGTTGCCGCCATAGCCCCGGTTGATAGCGCGCTGATGGCCAGGGCCGCGAGCAACCAAGCGCGCCGCCCGCCGGCGGGCGGCGCAATTGAGGCGGTCAGGGCGCCGACCAGATAGCCGAGGAAGTTCGCCGACGCGATAACCCCGCCCTCGGCCTGGGTCAGCCCGAGACCCTCGACCATGAAGGGCAGGATCGGCGTGTAGACGAAGCGCCCGATGCCCATGGCCGCGGCCAGGGCGATACAGCCGCCAACGGCGATGATCGCCGCCGAGGGAGCGCGGTCCGCCATCACGCCTCGGGACTAAACACCTAGTCAACCTCGGCGATGTCGAGCAGCACCTTGCCTACGGCCTGGCCCTCGACCGCCTGGTGGGCGGCGGCGGCGTCTTCAAGGGCGAAGCGTGGGCCCATGTGATGGCTCAGTTTGCCCGCCTCCATCCAGCGAGTAATGTCGGTCACCGCCCGGTCCTTGGCCTCATCGCTCAACAGAAAGACCAGCACCTGGCGCAGGGAAATCTGCTTGTAGGCCAGGGTATAGAACGGCACCACCGGCTCCTTGACCGCGTCGGACGCGTAGGCGGCGATGACCCCACCGACATTCAAAGCCGCCAGGCTGGCCGGCAGGTTGCCGCCGAACTCGACCTCGACGATGCGGTCGACACCGCCGCCGCCGAGACTCACGCCAATTCGTGCCGCCACGTCGTCGGTCTTGTAGTTGATCACATGGTCGGCGCCGGCGGCCTTGGCCAGTATTGCCTTGTCATCGCCGCTGACCGTGGCGATGACCGTGGCGCCGTCGAGCTTGGCGAACTGCACCGCGTAGCGCCCGACGGCGCCGGCGCCACCGGTGACCAACACGGTCTTGCCGGCGACCGAACCGTCGCCGAACAGGCAGCCGTGGGCGGTCAGCGCCGGAATGCCGAGGCAGGCGCCCTCGGCGAAGCTGGTGCCGTCAGGCAGTGGCACGGCGCAAACCGCGGGCACGGTGGTGAACTCGGCCGCAGTGCCGGAGGCGCGCTGCCACTGGGCGTCGTAGACCCAGACCCGTTGGCCCTCACGCCCGCCGTCGACCCTTTCGCCGACGGCGTCGATGACCCCGGCGCCGTCGAAATGGGGCACCACCCGGGGCGCGTCCATGGGACCTCGGCCGCCGAGCCGGCGTTTGACGTCCACTGGGTTGACGCCGGACGTGGCGAGCCGCACCCGGACCTCGCCGGCGCCCGGCGCCGGGGTCTCCATGTCGCCAACTTGCAGCACCTCGTCCGCCGCCCCGTTCGCCTCGTACCACGCTGCTCGCATCGATGTTCTCCCTACCGAATCCAGGCGCCGATAGTAGCCGCCCGGCGGCTGTTTTGGCACCCTCCTCACGGGGCTTTCGCCCGGATGATGTGATGGTACGCGTCAAGCATTTGACGGCGGTCCGGACGCGCCAGTCACAATAGGATTTTTGAAAAAATAATCTAACCCAATGGATTACCCATATAACGGGGTCAGACCCATTAAATTTATTTATATATAACACGAATTTAAGTTCTTGGCGAAACTACACTTCCAGGGCCATGCCGTCGTGGCCCGGGTCGGCGCCGCCTTCGAGGACGCCGTCGTGGGCGATGGTGATGCCGTGGACGGCGGCGAAATCGTAGCTCAGGTAGCTGCGGATGACCTCGTAGCCCCGGGCCTCCAGTTCCGCCGCCACATAGGCGGGAATGCGGTTGGAAATGTCGATGGCGTCGCTGGTCGCCGAGAACCGCGGCACCGCGACGGCGCGGTCCATGGGCATATTAAAATCGACCACGTTGAGGATCGCCTGCAGTACGCCCATGGCGATTTGCGTCCCGCCGGGCGCGCCGATGACCAGGCAGGGTTTATCGTCCTTGAACAGGATTGACGGGCAGATCGAGCTGAACCGCGCCTTGCCCGGAACAATCGAGCCGGTGCGCCCGGGCCGCGGGTCGAATACCCCCATGCAGCCGTTGTACATGAAGCCGAGGCCCTTGGTGACCATGCCCGACGGCATCCCTAAGGAATGGGTCATGGAGACCGTCCCGCCGCCGCTGTCGACCACCGAAAGATGGGTGGTGTGGGGCGATTCCGCCTGGCCGCCGCCCGGGCCGCCGGCCCCCAGACGCTCCACATGGGCGACCTCGCCGGCCCGGATGGCGGCGGCCATGGCCGCGGCATAGTCCTTGCCAATGAGCCGGTCGACGGGGATGTCCACATAGGCCGGGTCGCCCACGTGAGCATCTTTGTCGCTGGTCGCCCGCTTCATGGCCTCGCAGACCACCCGGATGTATTCCGGGCTGTTGTGGCCCATGGCGGCGAGGTCGAAGTTCTCCAGGGTGTTGAGCATTTCGAGCAGCATGATGCCGCCGCCCGGCGGATGGTTGGTGGCGACCTTGAGACCGCGGTACTCGCCCCACAGAGGCGCGTTGTGGACGGTTTCGTGATCGGTCAGGTCCTGTTTCGACAGCAGCCCGCCGTTGGCCTTCATGTCGGCGTCGATCTGGTCGGCCATATCGCCGGTGTAGAAGACGTCGGCGCCGCCCTCGGCAATGCGCCGCAGCGAGTTCGCCAAGTCGGGATTTCTGACGAACTCACCGGCCCGGAGCGGAACGCCGTCGGCATCGCAATAGAGCCGGCGCGCGGACGGATTATGGCTGACTCGCTGGGAACTGGGCGCGCGCCCCATGGAGCCGGGATCGGACCAGAACTCGGCAACATGGGGGCGCACAAGAAAGCCGGCGTCGGCCT